>DATMAB010000015.1:300000-384426 GCA_035573675.1 Terriglobales bacterium | reverse complement strand
CACTGGTCCGCCCGGAGCGAGGCCCGCCATGAAGACCCGCGAAAAAGAGACCCGGAACAACGCCACTAAGGCCGCTGCCAAGCCCAGCAATGGCGCGAAGGAGGCGCAGGAGGCGGCGCATCATGCCCAGGAGCCCTACCGCATCCGCACGCGGCTGATCCACGGCACTTCGAAGACGCCGAAGTGGGACTACGCGCACCACGTCGTGCCGCCCATCACGTCGTCGGCGACGTTCCGGTTGAGTTCGTCGCAGCGCGGGGCCAAGGGGTTCTTCGAGTTCGCCTGCGACACCATCGACGTCACCCGCAAGGTGCCCATCTACATCTACGACCGACTGGATGAGCCCACGCGCGGCATGCTGGAAGAAAACCTCGCCTTGGCCGAAGAGGGCGAGATCGGCGTCTGTTTCGCCACCGGGATGGCGGCCATCACCGCGGCGCTGAACACGCTGGTGGAATCGGGCGACGAGATCGTGGCGCACGACACGCTCTACGGCTGCACCTACAGCTTGCTGACCAACTGGCTGCCGCGGCAGCGCGTGACCACGCATTTCGCCAACCTGCGGGATCTGGCGGCGCTGGAGAAAGCCATCACGCCGCGCACCCGCGTGGTGTACTTCGAGACGCCGGTGAATCCCACCATGGAGCTGATCGACATCGGCGCGGTGCGCGAGGTGGTGGACCGCGCCAATCGCGAGCGCAAGCCCGAAGAGCGCATGCAGATCGTGGTGGACAACACCTTCGCCACGCCTTACTGCCAGCGCCCGCTCACCCTGGGCGCGCATGTGGTGGTGCAGAGTCTCACCAAAGGCATCGGCGGGTTCGGGACGGACATGGGCGGAGTGGTGATCGGCCCGCGCGCCATGCACAACCACCTGATGCTCTACCGCAAGGACTTCGGCGGCGTGCTCTCGCCCAAGGCGGCGTGGAACATCCTGGTGTACGGGCTGCCGTCACTGGCGGCGCGCATGGCCAACATGCAGCGCACCGCGATGCACGTGGCCAAGTTTCTGGAGCAGCATGCGAAAGTGGCGCACGTGGACTATCCCGGGCTGGCTTCGTTCCCGCAGCGGGCGCTGGCCGAGAAGCAGATGGTGGACTACCGCGGCAAGTTCGCGCCCGGGTCGATGATCTACTTCATCCTCAAGGACCAGCCGGGCTCGAACGAGCGCGCCGAGCGCTTCATCAACTACATCGCCGACAAGGCATACTGCATCACGCTGGCGGTGTCGCTGGGGCAGATCAAGACGCTGATCGAGAACCCGTACTCGATGACCCATGCCGCCTACGCGCACCGGCCGGAGAGCGGGGGAGACGGCAACGGCTCCCGCGATCTGAAGCTGGAAGACCACGGCCGCGGCGTGGTGCCGGGCGGCATCCGCATCTCCATCGGCCTGGAAGACCGGCACGACCTGATCGCCGACCTGGAGCGGGCGCTGGAAATAGCGTAAAGGCAGTGGTCAGTGGTCAGGGGTCAGTGGCCAGGAACGTCAGAATCAACAACCACAAGCGCGCAGAGGTCAGCCGTTCGGTTGACCCTCTGCAGGATGGTCCGTAGAATCGAAGAAGGCTGCGTGATCTGCGGCCGGCTCGCCTTCCGCTGCCCCCTCGTTCAATGGTAGGACAGCTGACTCTGGATCAGCATATCGGGGTTCGAATCCCTGGGGGGCAGCCAAATCGATTCAATCAGTTAGCGTGGCAGGTAGCCTGAGCCAGATCCAGACTGTGCCCAATTTTGTGCCCACCCACAAGCAAAATTCCATGCATCACTGTGTCCGCTGCGTTGCGTGTTCCTTCTGTTCGGCCTGTTTCTCGACACTGGCGTTGACCCGGCTGGCCTCCAGAGCCGCGATCGCGGTCTGCTTGGCCTGAGTCCGGATGTGACTGTACCGTTCGAGCATAGAGCGGCTGACGTGGCCAGCCAGGGCGCGGATGGTTTGCTCAGAGACGGCTGGATTTTCCGCGAGCCGGCTCACGAAGGTGTGCCGGAGATCGTGCCAGCGGTAGTGGACGCCGGCTTCGTCCTGGGCAGTGCGCCAGGCCCTTTGCCAAGACTGCATCGGCTTGGAGAGGTCAAATTTGGCGATCTTCGATTCGCGGCCACCCTTGAGCATCTGGACCTCGTGATGAGGAAAGACGTAGGAATCGCCGGTGGCTTCTGGAAAGCGCGACAGCCACAAAGTGAGCGTGCTGCACACGTCTGCGGAGAGGGGGACGCTGCGGCCGGTTCCGGCCTCCGTCTTTGAAAGTGGGACGATGACTTCTCCAGATACGATCAGGCCGTCCTTCCACGCCACGTGAAGGTCCCGGCGCTGGAGTGCCTTCATTTCGGAAGCGCGCAGTCCCGTGTCGCGCGCAAAGATGAAGAGGGGCAGGAGCGATGGGGCTTGGCTGGCGCGGCAGGCTCGCAGCAACTTTTCCTCATGTTCGGCCGTGAGAGCACGGCCGACATCATGGTTCTCACGCAGACGTTGAATGCGCTCAGCAATGGATGCCCACAGCCCGAGCCGCTTCAGAACGCCGCGGATGCACGCGACTTCATAGTTCACAGTCCGGTTGGAGGCGCCATCGGCAAGCCGACTCACGCGGTAGGCGACAACCTCGGTTAGCCCCACGTCGCACGCCAGCCGCTGGCCAAGCACGGCGTTCACCGGCTTTAGGCGCTGCTCATATCCGAGCTTAGTCTTGGCTGCCAGGTTGGCTTTGGTCGCGAGCCAGTCCTTTGCTGCCGAACTGAACAGCGGCGCCTGCTTTCGTTCGGGGATGCGATTGAATCCGAGCTCCAGCTCGCGCCGGCGGGAGCGCTCGGCATCGCGAGCAACCGTCTTCGAAGTAGTTTTGGCACTCTCGCGGATCTGCTGGCCCGCGAAACGGAATTTGTACCAGTAAACAGAACCGCGTCGGTAAAGGCTCATGGTTGTCACCCCCTCAGTTTGGGTTCTTACGTCGACGGCTCTTGTAATCCTCCGAAGTCTGGTACTTCCTTTTTGCGCGTAGCCGGCAGTCCTTACTACAAGCCTTGGACCAGGGCTTCGTGGCTACGAACCAACGATCGCATTCGCGCTCCGGACGTTTGGTATTATCATGCCTCCCCCGTTCATCTTTGTGCGCCGCCGGTGCCACGCAGCGGCGCAACCTCTGCAGGGAGCCCTTTACGAGGGCGTCGATGATTACATGTACCGCTCGCAACTCCTGTCGCACCACGCTTCTTGATCGCGCCCAAGGTAGGCAACTGAACGGTTTCGAGGTTGCCAGTCCAAAATACCCTGATCTCCGCGATTGAAAAGATGGAATCAGAGAGGGATAAGAACTGTAGGTTCTGAGTTGCTGATTAACGGCCGCGAGACGATCTTGGAACCAATCCCACGCGATTGGTTGATGCCGGTCTGATCTTTGCGGATCCGTTCTCCATTCGGCAATTCCCGCGAGTCTCTGAAGTTCCTGCAGGTCATTGAGCAGCTTCACGACGCTCCTCCTGGCCCGGACGTCTGACTCCATATCGCAAGTGAAGCCCTCGCGGATGCTGGGACAGTGCTGCCGCTGCATGTGGCCAATCCAGCGCTGCCATTTTCCGCCCTGCCCGGGTCCGTTTAACCAGTCGACCAGAAACTGCATCTCGGATCGTGTACCTGTCTTCATGATCTCCTGGTCAGACACTCAGACTGGGTAAACACTTTTGCGTCCGGTATCTTTCTTTGCCACCGTTGACACGTCGTAGTCTTGATGTAGTATCAGACGACAAATACAGTACTACCGAGAGAAACGAGATGTCAACCAATTCGAACCACACGAAACTGCGGAGAGAGCCACTGTTAACTGTAGAGCAGGTGGCTGAACATCTGGCCATAAAGCCTTCGACGGTACGGGCGTGGATTTTGCGGCGGAAGCTTTCAACCGTGCACATCGGCCGGTGTGTGAGGATTCCTGCGAGCGAGATCGGCAGGCTTATCGATGGCGGCTTCATGCCCGCTGCCACGAAGTAAATCGCCCCGTGGCTCCAGCAGGTAATAGAGAGGAGGAGCAGATGCGAACAGAAAATGTGAGTGCAGAGATCGAGCGGCTGCAAGGCCGGCTTGCTGAAGTCGAGCAGCGCCGCGCGGCCGCGCAGGCGCGTATTGGCATTCTGGAGGGGGACCGCCGCGGCGCGGTCGTCACCGCCGTCTCCGATGGCGATGCTCGAGCCCAGAAGCGGCTGCGCGAGATCGATGCGGAGCTCGAATCACTGCGCCGGCAAGAGGCCGACCTGGGCACCGCGGCAGTCGGGCTTGGCGAGCGAATTGAAAGCTTGCAGCGCGATCTCGAAACCGCTCAGCACTCCGAATCGTTCGCTACGCTTCAAGGCCTCCGGGAAATGCACCTGAGCAAATGCGCGCAACTCGAAAAGCTGACCCAGGGCGAGCTGATACCGCTCTTGCGGGACATCGAGGGCGTCGCGGGCAATATCAGCGCAGTGAATGGGCAACTGGGTGGCCAGATGAACGTTCGCGAGCGCTTTTTTAAGTCGGCAGTCGGCTACGTGATCGCGCTCCTCCACCTGGAATTTCCGTTGGAGCGGGCGGGGTCGGGCAGCGGGGAGTCGGCCTACTGGTTCGAATTTCCCGCCGAAACCGATACGCCAGAGATCGCAGGCCTGCGCCAGCGTGTCGATGCCCTGCAGCGGCAGCCTCTGGAGGATGGCGAGACCAAGGATGATCGTGCGCGAAGGATCGAGGGTCTCTGGGCGGAGATCAAGCGATGCAAGATCGAGCGCGTCAAAGCGCACGCGCTGAGCCGACGAGTCGAGGGTTTCGGCTCGAAGCTCGTCGCTGATTGCGAGAAGCGCTTGGTCCCGGCCGCGCCTCCGGTCACTGCCGGCGTGAGCCAAGCGTCGGGCGGGGAGTAACGCCAATGCCTGGCAACGAGCAAAAGGTCAGACTGATCGGCGGCCGGCGCTGGCGCACACTGGAGCGCAGCACCCTGAGGCACGATGGATACATGACGGCTAAGATCGCGGCCGCGGGGCTGGATCGCATCAGTCGGCAGGGCGACGAGTCGCCAGAAGAATTCGCGCAGCGACTGCTCCAAAAGATTCTACTCAGCGGCGCCTGGTTTGATCTCCTGGGCGGCCTCGTGCTCCCTGATGAGCTGGCCGACGATCAATGGTCAGAGAAGGTTGCTGCCGAAACTGCGGGGTTCCTCGCGCAGGTCACGGATGCGGCCGACAAGCAAGCGGTCCGGGAGGCCTTCAGGCCGCTGCTGGTCGGTTTTTTCGCCGCCGGGATGGGCTACAGCGCGCGTTCCCGCACTGCTTCGACCGCCGCGGAAGCAGGCCAGCCCATCCCCGCGCCGTTGCACGCCAGCGGGAGCGCGACGCCCACGGCACCGATCTCGGCGTCTGGTCAGCAGTCGTCCGCGAGCTGGGGGGCCAGGATCCGGGGCGTTTTGAAGAGGTGCTCGATTGGGCGATCGGGGATGCGCTGACTGCGTACGAAGAATGCCTGCGCGAAGATGCGCAACGTGGCTACTTCGTCGAGTTCCTGGGATGGTGCGCGCTCGCGGCTACGGGCGCGACGAAACGTAAAAAACCGCCGGAAGTGCCGGCGATTTTGAGGGACTGATATGAATGGCCGCTCCTGATGTTCGAGTCCGATTGAGCGCGGAAGGTTTGGCCGATGTCGTCTCGGCATTCAAGAAGGTCCAGTCCGAAGCCGAAAAGGCCGGCAAAGCTGGGTCCCTGGGCGCCCGCGGCCTCCAGTCTCTGAGCGGCGCGCTGAGCGGCGTCGCCAGCCTGCTGCCGACGCTCACCGCCGCCGCCGCCGTGGCCGGCCTCACTGCGCTGGCCAAGAGCTCCCTCAACACTGCTGATTCGCTCGGCAAGCTGAGCCAGAAGACCGGGGTTTCGGTTGAGACCCTCAGCGTCTTTTCCTTCGCAGCGCGCACGGCCGACGTGAGCCAGGAGGAGCTGGGCAAGGCGCTGCAGAAGAGCGTGCGGTTTTTCGATGAGTACAACCGCGGCGCCAGCAGTGCGGAAGGCGCGGTGCGGCGGCTGTTCGGCTCTTCGCAGGCCCTCAAGGGCCTGGACCAGGACCAGCAGATCCTCAAGACCGTGGATGCGCTGGCGAAACTGGAGCCCGGCGCCAAGCGGACCGCCCTGGCCATGGAAATCTTCGGCAAGGCGGGCGCCAACCTCCTGCCGCTGATTGATGACCTGGGTTCGGGCGGCATCGACGAGCTGCGCACAAAGATGAAGGCTCTGGGGCTGGAATTCGACGAGAGCCTGGTAGCCGCAGCCACGCGCGCTAACGACGCGCTGACCGACCTCAAAAGTCTAGCCGAGGGCACCGCCACTCAATTCGCCGCCGGCTTCGCGCCCGCGCTGGCCGAAGTAGGCGAGGCCCTCGTGGAGGTCACCACCGAAGATGGCGTGAGCGGCTTCCGCACCCTGGGCGACGTTGCGGGTCGCGTACTCAAGCTGCTGATCCTCAGTATCGCGGCGGTCATCGCGGGCGTGGTCGAGCTCGGCGGCAAGCTGGGCGTTGTGGGCGTGGCGTGGAACAACCTCCTGGTCAATGTCTTCACGAAGGGGCCGAAGCAGGCTCTCTCCATTTTCCGCTCCGAGATCGACGGAGGCTTCGACGCCATCGACAAGTTGATCGAGGAACGGGCTGCCAAACTGCTGAACGCTTTGGACCCTACGGGCCCGGTGATTCAACGCAAGCGCAAGCGTGACACGAGCATCAGCCAAGATGAGGAGAACAACCGTCGCGCGCTCGAAGCCAGACGCAAACTCGAAGACGCCACCCTGGCCGTGTTCGAGGCCCATCTCGAAAAGGAACTTGCGCTGCAGAAGGCCAAGAATGCGCTGGCGCTCGACGCCGAAAAGCAACGCTTCGATGAAGGCCGGGTGGAGATCCAGAAGTACTTCGACGACCGCCGGGCCATCATCACCCGCGAGTCCGATGCCGAGATCGCCCTATTGGACCAGAAGATCGCGGCCCAGCAGCAGAAGCTCGCGCTCGAAGCCGCGCGGCCGCTCAAGAAGGGCGAGACGCAGGATGACCGCGCCGCCCGACTGCTGGCCATCTCCAAGGAGATCAGCGAGCTGGAGAAGCAGAAGGGCCTGGCCGAGATCGAGCGCCAGCGGCAGTTGGCCGCGCTCCAGGCGGAACAGCTCACCCTGGAGCGTCAGGCCACGCAGGAGCGGCTGCAGGCTGAGGCCCAGATCCTCGATGCCCAGGGGCAGCGCTTCGAAGCCGCCCGCAAGGAACTGGAGGCGCAGATAGAAGGCCTCCAGCGCCTGAAGGGCGAGACGGACGAGGCCTTCGCGGGGCGCCAGCGGACGCTGTTCGATGCCGGCGCGCAGCGCATTGCCTTCGAGGAGATCAAGGCGCAGGCTGAGCAGGCGCTCGCCGACATTGCGGCCCAGCGCCAGGAGGTCCTCAATCAGGTGCAGAGCGGCCTCCTGTTCCAGTTTGAGGGCGAGGAGAAGCTGCGCAAGCTGGAGCAGGACCGTCTACCAGTGTTGCAGCAGATCGCCGAGGCCATGCGCGCGGCCGCGGTGACCCCCGAACAGATCGCGCAGGCACGCGATTTTGCAGAGGCAGTCAACCAAATCGCCATCGCCAGCGACCTGGCAGCTCAGAGAACCGCAGATTTTAAGGGCAGCCTGCAGGCAGCGATCACGGCCGATGTGGCGAATTTCCTCGCCAACATCGGCCATGAAGCGCAGAGCGTTGGGGGCGCCTTCCGGCAGTTGGCGTTATCCGTCGCGCAGTCCATTCAACGGATCATCGCTGATCTGCTGGCCGCAATCCTCGTGTTCCAGCTTTTCAACGCCATCAAGGCGGCAGCGGGTTTCTTCGGATTGGGCGCTGGAGGCGGGGGTGCAGCAGGCGCCGGGAGCTCCGGAGGTGGTGGCCTTCTTCCTTTCTCATCCGGTGGCCAAGTCCGCGGACCTGGAAGCTCGACCAGCGACTCGATCCCTATCCGCGTTAGCGATTACGAATACATCGTGCGGGCTGCGGTGGTGCGCCAGCCCGGGGCGCTCGAATTCCTCGAGGAGTTCAACCGAGCCGGACTGCCTGCGGTCCGCCGCCGCGGCGTGCACAATTTCGCCGAAGGCGGCCTGGTGGCCGATGGCGACCTTCCCGCCGGTGGTGGCCGCAACGCCGCGCTTGAGGCCACGCTCGGCCTGGATGAGGGCCTGATCCTGAAGCGCCTGGAAGCTACGCCGGAGTTCAGGCGCGTGTTGGTGCGCATGGTGCAGAAGAATACGAAGGCCTTCAACGCTGCGTTGGGGAGGCCGTAAGTGAATCGCAGCGCTCCCGCGTGCGACCGCAAAGCGAAAAGGAGGAACATCAGACCATGAGTTCAGGGACCGTAGAACCAGCAGGGCCGCACAAGTGCACCTCAGGGTGCCCGAAGCCGGTCTGCCCGCTCCTTGAAGACCTTCACCGCCGGATGGCGCGCCGGTTCGCACAGCTTCGCACGAGCGCGGTGATGGTTAAATGCTGCGGCAGGCATATGGTGCCGGCGGAGCGACAGGTCTCGCCCATCTTGGAACGCAACGGAGAGTACGCCCAGATCGGCGAGCTGCTGCGCTGCCTGTCGTGCAAAAAGGAAGTGTTGATTGAGCCGTTCGTCTGAAGGGAACGAGGGGATTGATTCGCGCTACGGGTCTCTTCCTTTCGGACCCGTAGCGAGGACGCCGCGGCAACCGACGCGGCGCCCACACGCCCCGGAGCGGCTTTCCTCCGGGCCGGCGAGTGAAGGCGGTGGCCTTCTCAGCCGGGTTTCGGGGCCGGGCAACGCTCGGCTCGGCCCCGAAGCGCTCTGTTGCTTTGGAGAGCGGAGGAGGAGAAAAGGGAATGGCAGAGGGAATGGCAGAGAACGGGGATCTGGTCACCCAATTGCGGGAGCTACTCCAACAGCGCGCTGCATCAGGAAACGCTCCACCGCGTGCTTTCTCGGAAGTCCTTACGGTGCCCGTCGATGAAATGCTTGCATCGGTGCGCGCGAAGCTCGGCTGGGGGACCAAAGAGGATCTAAAGAAGCTTACGTCACTGGAGGACGGAACAGTCATCACGTTCAAAGGCGACGACATGATCTTGACGCGTCCCGCAGCAACTTCACCGGCAGCAAAACCCGCGATGACTGCTGTCGCACCGGTAGCTGCAGCTCCGCCAGCAGTCGCGGCGGATCAGACGAAGCGCCAGACACTCGAAGAGGAATGCGCATCCGTGTGGAACGCCGACGCGGATGTGCGCACCGAGTTCGGCGGCGAGTTCACCCGCTACCTCGCCTTTCGAAAGGCAGAGGCCGCGGGCAGGGTGGGCCGACTCACGGGTTCACGCTTTGGGCAGGATGCTGCTGTCGCGGGTGCGTCTGACGCCTGTCCGTTCTTTGACCGGCTGGGCGTGGAGGCCGCCGCGAAGCAGGAGTGGGGTAGCAATCCCGCTCTCAGGGCCGAGTTCGGAACCCTTGAGCGCTATCAGGCTTGGAGGATCGCAGAGGCGCGGGGCCAGGTCAATAGCGGAGCCGTTGCTCACTCAGAGCAAGTCCATCACGAACGCGAAAAGCAGAGAGATGCCTCGCGGAGAGTGTACGACGGCCGGTGAGTTTAACGGGTCCTTCCAGGGCCCACTCCCCTGCGCGGGTGACGGCGGCTGCGGCTTGCCGCTAGCGTAAGACAGAAAATTTTTCGCTGTCGTTGTCGTTTTCGACCATGAAGAGCAAACTGAAAGTCGAATGGCTCGACATCAGCAAGATCAAGCCATATGCCCGCAACCCGCGGACTCGCAGCGAGGCGGCGGTGCAGAAGGTGGCTGCTTCGATCCGCAAGTTTGGCTGGAAGCAGCCCATCGTTGTCGATCGCGATCTCGTCATCGTCGCCGGCCATGGCCGCTACGAGGCCGCGCTCGCCCTGAAGCAGAAGACCGTGCCCATCGTAGTCGCGCGGGATCTGACGCCGGCGGCTGCCTACCGGCTTGCAGATAACCGCACGCGGGATGAGACGAGCTGGAACAAGAAGCTGCTGCGTCTCGAGCTCTCGGACCTGCGCGGCCGCAAAGCTGATCTCACGAGCACCGGTTTCGATAAGGACGAGCTGACAAAGCTCCTGGCCGGCATCACGGCCGACGATGTGAAGTCGGTGGCTTTCACCGCGTCCCGCGTACCCAAAGTTTCGCGCGCCGGCGACACCTGGCTCCTGGGCGCGCACGAGCTGACTTGCGGCGCTGAGGACCCGCACCAATGCGACCGACTGATCGCGCGCTGGCAAAAGATGACCGGCCAGTCCGCGCTGCTGAAGGCCTCCGGTCAGACGTTCGCGGAAACTGCGCAACGGAGGACCGCCTAGCGCCTGCAAAATGGAATGGCCGTCGTCAGCGTGTCCCAACTCGGCGAGATACTCCGGCGCTCCCCGCGGGACATTCAGCGCCTGGTCCAGGCGGGGATGCCGCGTCAGGCCCATGGCAAGTACGAGCTGGGCGAGTGCATGCGCTGGTACATCGGCTTCCTGCAGGACCGCACCCAGGCTTGCGAGTCTGAAGATGGAGCCTCGGTTGGCAAGGGGCCTCCAGAAGCGGACCTACTCAAGCGCGCGCAGCGCGAGCTGCTGGAGCACAAGTTGGCAGAGCGCCGGCGCGAATTCATCCCCGCCGCGGTGGTGGAGGAGAAGTTCGAGGAGCTGCTCACCACAATGCGCCAGCGCGCCCTCGGTCTGCCTGTCCGCTTGGCGGCGAACTGCGAGGACGAGAGCCGCGCGGTCATCAAGGCGCGGATGGACGCGGAGATTCGCGCCATGCTCCACGACCTGGTGCCCCTGGTTAAGGATCTGATCCATGGCAACGGCCGAAAGCGTCGCCCCGCATCTGGACCGCCTCGGGGAGATATTCCGAAGCCGGGCGCACCTGCTCGCTCCGCCGGCGCGCGCCGAAAGCGTCAGTCAGTGGGCAGAGCGAAACCGCATCCTGCCCAAGGGCCGGACGCACCGGCCCGGTCCCTGGCTGACCGAGTCGTACCAGCGGGAGATCATGGATTGCATCCTGGATCCGGCGGTGCGGCGCATCACGCTGCGCAAGAGCACGCAGGTGGGCGGGTCGGAGGTCATGAATAACGTGATTGGCTACTTCATCGATGCCGATCCGAAACCGATCATGCTGGTGCAGCCTACCTCCGAGACGGCGAAGGACTACTCGAACGAGCGCATCGCGCCCCTGATCGAACATTCCCCGGCGCTGCGCAGCAAGGTACGCACGGCGACCAGCCGCCGCGCCGGCAACACCGTGCGTCTGAAGCGCTTCCCCGGTGGGTATCTGAAGATCACCGGCGCCAATTCTGGTGCAGGCCTGCGTTCGCATCCGATTGCCGTGCTGCTGCTCGACGAGGTCGAGGCTTATCCGCTCGACGTGAACAAAGAAGGCGATCCCGTCGAGATCGCCGAGCGCCGCACCGAGACTTTCGATGATGCCAAGATCTTCCTGGCCTCGACGCCAGCGCGGCCCCGCGGCCTGTCGCGCATCGATGCCGAGTACGACGCCAGCTCGCAGGGTCTCTTCCATCTGCCCTGCCCGTTCTGTGGCTTCGAGCAGCCGCTTTGGTGGCGCGATCCGGACTCCGACCCTGAGCACCCAGTCTATCGCCTGGTGTTCGAGCGCGATGGGCAAGGCGCCGTCATACCGGAAAGCGTCCGCTATCTGTGCACGCAGTGCGGCCAGGGCATCGATGAGAAGCACAAGGCTCGCATGCTCGCCGCCGGCCGCTGGATCCACCGCCGTCCGGAGCGCACCGCGCACCGCGGTTTTCACTTGAACGCGCTGTACTCGCCCTGGAAGCCGATCTGGGCGGAGCTGGCCGAACGGTGGGTGGCAGCCAAGGATAACCCGGAGAAGCTGCGCGCTTTTGTCACCCTTTCGCTCGCCGAAACGTGGGACGCCGCGGCGCAGAACCCCGTTGAAGCGCCCGTGCTGCGCTCCCGCGCGAAGGAAGAAAAGTACCCGGCGCAGGTGCCGCGCGGCGGTTGCGTGCTGGTGGCCGCGGCCGACGTGCAGCACAACCGCATCGAGGTTCAGGTGAAGGCCTTCGGGCCGGGTGAGGAGAGCTGGCTGGTCGATTATCAGGTGTTCTGGGGCAACCCCGGTATCGAGGTCGATCCAGCCACGCAGGTGAACGTCTGGGAGCAGCTCGACCATTACCTGCTGCGCGAATGGGAGCACGAGTGCGGCCTTCGCCTGCGGCCGGCCATCGTGCTCATCGACTCCGGCGCCCATGCGGACAGCGTCTATGATTTCGTGCTGCCGCGGCAATTCAGCCTGCGCCGTATCTATGCCTGCAAGGGCGTGGATCATCTTTCGCGCCCCGGCCTGGTGCAGGAGAGCTCGACGCGCAAAGCCAACATCCGCCTGTGGCTTGTGGATACTTACGCCGCCAAGGACCGCATCTTCGCCCGGCTGAACATCCCGAAGCCGGGACCAGGCTACATCCACCTTCCGGATTGGGTGACCGACGATTATCTCCAGCAGCTAACCAGCGAGCGCAAGATCACGGTGCGCGACAAACGCACCCGTACGCCGCGCTCGATCTACGTCCAGACCTATGCGCGCAATGAGGCGCTCGACCTGGAGGTCTACTGCCACGCTGGTCTGTGGCTGCTGCAGAATCTGCTTGCGCCGGCGCTCTATCGTGACCTGGGCGCGCTCGCCGAGCATATCCAGCAGGGCCGCAATCCGGCGACGCTGGTTCCGGCCCCGGCGCGCCGCGTGCGCACGCCTGGAAACCCGCTCGGCAGCATGCCCCGGTGAGTACTTTTGAAGGAGGTTCGCAGATGGGTCCGGCTGAAGCTGTGAAGGCAATCGAGACGGTCATTGAGCAGCACAACTGTGCTGGCGATCACAGTGCCCTCGGAGAAATCGAGCGGCTGTTGAAACACGTCACGGCAGAGACTGCCTACGTTGAGGAGAAAATCCTCCAACTGAAAGAAGCGGCCAGCGCGTTCTACGGCGAGAACGTAGGCCCCTTCGGGCGTACCGAATCGCAACGCCGCCACGATCTGGTCTTAGCCGTCCACCGAATGGAGCAGGCCTTGTGAGGCGCTACTGCTGCCACTGCCGCGCGCCCATCCCAGCACGCCGGGGAGTCCGTAGCGTTTTCTGTTCTGAGGAGTGCCGGCGCCAGGATAAGAAAGCAAGGCGCCAGGGGAGAGCCGAGAAACGCTGCCGGCTGTGCGGCAGGGCCTTCCGGAGGCCGCGCCCGGCTCCAGGGCCCAAGACGACAGCAGCGGCGATTTCCAGACCCTGTGCGACGGTCGCACAGCAGGCCGTGGAAACCGGTCCGACCTGCCAGATACAGATTGGAGAGCGCAAGGACCTCGAAGCCAGTGGCGTCGAGTGAAGTGAAGCAACTGGAGGGTAATGTCGATCCACCTTATGAGTCTGGCCTGGAAAAGTCGCGAGTTCCAAGATCCCAGGGAGTTGTTGGTTATTCTCTGCCTCGCCGACCACTCCAATGAGCGCGGGATCTCGTGGCCTTCCATTCCGGCGATTGCGAAAAAGTCCCGGCAGTCAGAGCGCCAAGTCCAGCGCATCCTCTTAAAACTAAAGCGCGAGCGTTGGCTGAAAACGACAAAGCAGCAAGGTCGCCGAGGCACGAACCTGTACGAGCTCGATTGTCGGAAGTTGGAGGAGGCTGCTGCTCGCGCCATCTGTCAAGAAGATGGGGTGTCAGCCAGTCACCCCAAGAACGTGGGGTGTCAGGAGGAGCGCCATGGGGTGACAGCGCGGGCCGTGAGGGGTGACAGAGCTTGTCACCCGAACCATCAAATAGAACCATCAAAAGAACCGTCAGTAGGCGTCGGCCAAGAAAACCGGCCGACGCCGGCATCCGTCCCGATCATGGCGCTGCCGCTGAACGATGGAAGCGAGCACCCCATCCAGACCAACCAGGTCGAGGAGTGGAAGCGACTCTATCCGGCGGTGAACGTCCTGCAGGAGCTGCGCAATATGCGCGGCTGGCTGCTGGCCAACCCGCGCAACCGCAAGACCAAAGCCGGCGTGCTGAAGTTCGTGAACCGCTGGCTCGCAGTCGAGCAGGACAAGGCGCCGCGGCGGGGCTCGCCTAGTCCTGCTGGACCTACGGCCGACGAGATCCTACGGCAGAAGCGGGAGCAACCGCCCGATGGCGAGCGGCAAGTAACTCCGGAGCAGGGTCGCCCGCTTCAGGGTCGGCTGGAGGTCTGAATGCCGTTCTGGCTCGTCGTCGCCCTCTTCGTCGCCACGCTGGTCGTGACGGCGGCGCTTTCGCCACGGCCGCCGAATGCCAAGGCCAGCGCGCTGGGCGACTTCCAGGTCCCGACCGCGGAGGATGGTCGAACGATCCCGGTGATTGCGGGCACCTGCATCGTGCGGGGCCCTAACGTGCTCTGGTATGGAGACCTGAAGAAAAATGCGCTTATCGGGAATCCAGGATGGAAGCGGGCGTTCACCCTGGGGATGATTTTTTCGCGGAGTCAAATCCTTGGCCATCAGTACTTCCTGGGCATGCAGATGGGCGTGTGTCACGGCGTCGTCGATGAGCTGGTTGCGATCTTGGTGGCCAACGACAAGCCCATCCCTGGCGTCGCGAATATTCTGCTGAGCCCGACTGGCGAAACCATCGTAGACATTAGCTCGAACGCAGCGCGCGACATGTTTGGCGGGACCATCAAGCAAAACCCTGGCGGAGAGGGCGGCCTGAAGGGGCGCATGCGTTTTTACAGCGGCAAGCCCAGCCAGCCGGCGAATGCCTACCTGGGACAGCAGCAGGGCTTCAGCCCGGCGCCGGCGTTCGGTGGACTGTGCCATGCCGTCTTGGAAGCTTCGCCGGTCACGAAGGGACTGCCCTTCTATGTCGGTACCAACCAGTACATCAAGGACTGGGCGTTCGTGCTGCGGCGCTGCCCCAAGAACCTGGGCCTGGCGGCGGGGCGCGAGAACATCGCCGGCGACACCAACCCGGCCGAGTGGATTTACGAGATCATGACCAACACCGTCTGGGGGCGGCGCATCCCGGCGGCGCGCTTCGACCTGGCCAGCTTCCAGGCGGCGGGCAACACGCTCTGGTCGGAGAGCATGGGCATCAGCCAACAGCTTGATAATCCCAGCGACCTGGATTCCATCCTGGGCGATATCCTGCAGCACATTGATGGAGCGATCTACACCGACCCTGCAACCGGCCTGTGGACACTGAAGCTGATCCGCGCCGATTATGACCCCGGCACGCTGCTCGAACTCACTGATAACGACATCCTGGAGCTGGACTTCGGGCGCGTGAGCTGGCAGCAGACGCTGAACGAGGTCAAGGTCAAGTTCCTGAACCGGGCTACCTGGAAGGAAGAAGTCGTCCAAGCCCAGGAGACGGCCAACCATGCGACGCGCCAGGAGATCGACGGCGAAGTTCTGCCTTATCTGCTTTTCTCGAATTCCGCGGTAGCCCAGAAGGTAGCCAACCGCGAGATGCGGCAGCGCTCCTATCCCTTGGCCAAGGCGCGCGTGGTCGCCAACCGCAAGGCCTGGGCGCTGCGCCATGGTGGCGTGTTCAAGCTTACCTGGGCGCCGCTGGGGATCAGCGGCATGGTGATGCGGGTCTCGAATATCAACTATGGCGCGCTGGAGAACGGCCGCATCGAGATCGAGTGCGTCGAGGATATCTTCGCCGTGGGCTCGACCGTGTATGACCCGCCGGCGGATAGTGGCTGGGTTGACCCGGTGACCGATCCACTGCCACCGACCGCCCAACGCCTGGAGGAAGTGCCCTATCACCTGACGGAAGGCGGCGAGCGCGAGCTGGCAGCGCTCTGCGTGCGCGCCGAAGAGCAGAGCGCCGGCTATCAGATCTGGAGCGATGAAGGCGCGGGCTTCTACCAGTCGAACACCAACGGGACTTTCAATCCCTCGGGCACGCTGGTCAACGCCTACCAACGCACCACCGCCGCCCTCGATACGGTCGGCTTCGTCATCCAGGGCGCCCAAGACCTCGCTGGAATTGAGAACACGGACGCCGGCGGGCGCGTGCGTGGGGATCTCCTGGTGCTCATCGATGACGAGTGGATGAGCGCCACCACGGTCACCGACAACGGTGATGGCACCTACACCATCGCCGGCATCGTGCGCGGAATCTTCGACACCCTTCCAGCCGATCACAGCGCCGGCGCGCGCGTCTGGTTCTTCTCGGACGGCACTGGGTTGAACCTGGCCGGTCTGGTACGCGACGCCGACTACCCCAGCGACATGACCATCTCGGCCAAGTGCCTGCCCTTCAGCCACAAATCGACCGTGGCCATCGGCAGCGTGTCAGCGGTGGTAAAGACGATGGCCAGCCGGGCGCAGAAGCCCTACCCGCCGGGCAAGGCGCAGGTGAACGGCCTGTACTGGCCCACTGACGTGGTGGGGAATGCCGCCTTCACCTGGGCGCACCGTATCCGCACCGCCCAGCCGAACGTGGTGCAACAGGATGCGGCCAGCGTCTCGGGCGCGATCGAGGGCACGTACACCGTCGAGGTGCTGCTGAACGGCGTGGTGCAAGGCAGCCGCACCCAGACGGGCCTGACGGGTACTTCTTTCACCTACCTGCTGTCGGAGTACCTGGCCGACGCGCCCACCGGCAAGGCAGTGCAGTTCCGCATCACCCCGGTCGCGACGCTGAACGGAGCGGTGCGCACCACGGACGCCTTCTGGTTCGGCGGCTTCGGCCTCAACTTTGGCCGCAACTTCGGGGGAACCAACCAAGGTGGCTGATGGTGAGTTTGCGGTAAAATCCTCTAACGAGACCGTCCCCCGTGCCAAAGACGACCCCATGGCGTGAGCTGATCAAAGACCGGTCGCCACAGGAGCGGGCTAGGGTTGAACGGCTCGTCAAGGTCCTCGAAGCCCAAACGCTGGTCTACCAGATCCGCCAGGCCCTCGATCTCATCAGGTAGCCCAAGGCAACGAGAGCCCCTCAATGGACCCCTACCGCCAGGAGCGGTGAGGCAAGCGCCGCCTCGCCCTGCCCCAAAACGGTGCTGGAGGCATCGGTTGGGCCGGAATAATTGCAACCTGGCCTGCTTGGGCCTGCGACTCCGACTTCGACTGCCTGGTCAGCGCTTCGACGGCCTCGCGCCTCGTTCGGACGCGAATATGGCTATAGCGCTTGAGCATCTCGTTCGAGACGTGCCCAGCGATGTCCATCACCGTGCGCTCGCTAACGCTGGGGATCTCCAGCAGCGCCGTGATCGCATGGTGGCGCAGGTCGTACTGGCGCAGGCCGGGCAGCCCGGCGGCGGTGCGCAGGGCGTACCAGGCCTTCTTCCAGCTTCCCATCGGCCGCATCGGATCGGGCTCGGCGCCCTGGGCGTGTGCGCGATGCGGGAAAAGATAGTGCTCTGGGCGCGTGGCTCCCATCCTGCGCGCTCGCTCGACGGCCTGCCGTGCCGCCCATAACGCATCCTGGTTGAGTGGGATGTCACGTTTGCGGTTTGGGTTCTTGATTCCCTGGCGGATGTGGAGCTCAGCCTTTTCAAGGTCGACGTCACCTAACCGTAACATGCGGAGTTCACCAGGGCCGGCGGTTGTGTTCGCGGTCAGGAGTGCAGCCACATAGGCAACCCTCCAGCGCTTGTTCGTTGACGCCATGCGGAAAAGACGCTCGAATTCCTCCCGAGTGAGCGCCCGCCCGGGCGAAGACTCCGGCAGCGGCAAGGGCTTATACCAAGGTTCCATTTCTTTCCAACAGCCGGCCAGCGCCAGGACCTGCTGCACGGTGTTGAGCTCGTGGTTTATGCGGCTGGCACCAGGCCGCTCCGGATGATGCCCCTTGCGCTTGGTGATCTCTGCCAGGCGCCGCTGTCGGTACTCCTGGATGTGGTCGATCCGGATCTCATCTAGACGCAACTCGCCGAAGAAGGGGAACAGGCGCTTGAAGTGGCGCAAGTAATCCTGCCGGCTGCCGTCGGAGAGGTGCGTGCGCGAGGCCAGCCAGATCGGGAAGGCTGTGGCGAAAGTCAGCATGCGAAATTCTGATGTTTCCATCGGCATCCTCCTGTGAAACGGCCGTGGCCAGGGCGGGCGAGGGCCGTAAGTTGTACACCACCGGCTCGCTCAGAAAGCCAGCCGCTGGCTCGATTGAAAGTTGTGAGGGGAAACGCTGCTGGTGTAGGTTCGAGTTAGCCATCGTTGCCTCCAGTTCAGGCGACTCTGGTTAGCGTCGCGCCGACGTTTCACGCGCCGGCGCGGCGCGCACTTTTCAAAACGGAATAACCCGCACCTCTGGGCCTAGCTTTTCCAGTGAGACGTTCGGCGTGGCAGTCTCCTGGAGGAGAATCACCGCTGCGCAGACTCCGCAGAGGGCTCCGGTTTCGCGCGGCTCGGCAGTCTCCTCGTACCAAATCGCGTACTCGAATTCGGCGGCGTTGTCGCATTCTTCGCAGGACTTCCCCGCGTAGAAGCTGCCATCTTGCACGCGCCGGAAATCGAGCCGTTCGATATCCATGACCTATGTCGATCTCTTCTTCCGGCCCCGTCCTTTGCGGTAGCGGGCCTTCTTGTACTCCCGGATCTTCTCCAGATCCTCCTCGGACCAGAGCCGCACAGTGACACCGCCGATTGTCTCCCGCCGCGGCGCTGGCACCTTGCCTTCGCGGATCCACCGGTGCAGCGTCGCCCGGCCGATGCCGGCCAGTTTGGCCGCTTGGGCGGTAGAGCCGAATCTGGGGGTCCCCACTCGAAGCTCAGGGAGCCGCAGCTCTGATCGCTTCCGCTTCATTCTCGACACAGAGGTGTATCATATTCATTCTTCCGTGGTCAAGCTTCCAATGGGAGGTAGGTCAATGTGAAACGGAGCTACCTCGTAGCGACATTCAATAGCCTGGAGATGTGTGCCCAATTTTGTGCCCCGTCACGGTCAAAAGTAGTAGTAACCGGTAGCAATCGCCGCTGTAGAAACTCGGGCGACGGAAGGCCACGAGGTCGCGCCAAGGCGTTCTCTTCACTGCGCTTAGTTGCGAACGAGTACGACCGATTGCGATATAGTCTAAATTGCTCTCCGTGGCAGGAGTCACAACTCTGGATCAGCATATCGGGGTTCGAATCCCTGGGGGGCAGCCAAGTTGTATCCGAACGTTGGAGTGGGAGAGGTCCTCGCTGCGCCCGGGACTTCGGCTGCGGGCTCCCGGCCGCCATAGCGGCCTCACGCCCGCAGAACGCCTCAAGTTCCAATCCGTGGGGGGGCAGACAAGAAAACCAGCTGCCAGCGGTCAGTGGTCAGTTGTCAGCCAACCTCCGGTGATTGCAGGGAGGAATCTCTCTCAGGAAGAGAATTGCCGGTGAAGGCGAGATTGTGTTACAAGCGCGAAGCGTTAGGTTGATGCTCCCTGAAAGCAAGAGGGCACGATCCTCAGGCAAGCGAAGGAACTCATGCGCAAGTGGATGCGGGAGCGGTTGAAGCGGCGGAAGAAGAAAGACGTGAGTGAGGTGGAGGCGACGGGGCGGATCGGGCAGCCGTTGCCCAGCGGGGCGGAGCCGCTGCGACCGTCGTATCCGGAGGCGATGCTGCGGGGGGCGGAGGCGGCGAGCGCGCCGCGGGAAGCGCAGCCCGTGAAAGATACGCCTCGACAGCCGGCGAAAGAGCCGCCCCGGCAGCACGGGGCGGCACCCAGCAAGGCAGAGCCCCGTCTGGTGGTGGAGACGCAGCCGGAATCGCCGACGGTGCCCCCGGCTGGGGCGTCGGAGGCGACGCTGCATCCTCCGGAGAAAAGTCCGAAAGCGCCCAAGGGAGTGGTGGTGCTGACCATCGGGCTGCCGGGCTCGGGCAAGACCACGTGGTACAAGCGCCGCGGGGTGACGCCGCTCTCGAGCGACATGCTGCGGAACATCCTGTTCGACGACATCACCGAGCAGCGTTACCAGGGGCTGGTGTTCTCGACGCTGCGGTCGCTGCTGCGGGCGCGGCTGATCGCCAAGATGCCGTGGAATTACGTGGACGCCACCAACCTCTCGCCCGGGGAGCGGAAGCAGTGGATCAAGATGGCCAAGGGCTTGGGCTACGAGGTGCAGGCGGTGTTCTTCGACGTGCCGCTGGAGGTATGCCTGGAACGGAACAAGCGGCGGGAACGGGTGGTGCCGGAAGACATCATGCGGCGCATGGCCGCCAAGCTCAAGCCGCCCAGCTTCGAAGAGGGATTCTCGAAGATCGTGGTGGTGAGAGTGAAGAAAACCGATTGAATCGTTGAGTCAGTGAATCATTGAATCAATAGGGTCGGGCCCTCGGGCGATTGAATGATCTGGTAATTGGGTAATCAGGTAATTGAAAGGCTCCAGCTTTTCGGCCCTTGGCAGGCTAATCACCAATAAGTTAATAACTTAGGTACTACTTACCTTGAACATAAATTTTGGGTTGCATTGGGAATGGGGCAGGAGTATGCTGCGGCGCGTTCGCCCCGACACACAACCCAGGTAGTGCCCGATGTTGCTGGAGAAGCTCCGCCACGGAGTGCTGGAGGTTGCGACCGACCGCGGGCCGCGATACGTGCGGCCGTCGCTGGTGGAGCGCGTGCAGTTGTTGTGGATGTTCCGCAATTTCCACGTGCTGTCGCAGGAAGTGCTGGGTCCCCACCAGAAGCACCTCATCGAGTCAATGTGCCGCGAAGAACGCTTCCGTCAACACCGGCAGAACGGTCATGTGCCCTGCGTGATCGGGACGGTGGAACGGCTGCCGTTGCTGCCCAGGAAGAACGGGAACGGAAAAGCGGCGTAGTTCTGGATTGAAACAATCAATCATTGAGTCGCAACTTCTCCGCCTTGGGACAGGCGACGCCGGGCGGGGCACCGGTGGTGTCGCCATGTCCATGAAGTCGCGAGGTTTACAGGGTGGGGAATCGCGTGTACTCTAGAAGGGTCGAGAACAACGGACAGAAACTGAGGAGCACACCAAGCCAAGTGTTGGCGAAAGAGCGCAAGACAGACGTCATCCAGCGGCACCGCCTGCATGCGACGGACACCGGGAGCCCGGAGGTCCAGATCGCGGTCCTGAGCGAGCGGATCGGAGAGCTGACCGAGCACTTCAAGACCCATAAGAACGACCACGCCTCCCGGCGCGGTCTTCTGATCATGGTGAGCAAGCGCCGCCGGTTGCTGGACTACCTGAAGAGCTACGACCCGGACCGGTACAAAGACGTCATCCAGAAACTCGGCATCCGCAAGTAGGCAGCCCGCGAGGGCAGGCCTAAGTGCGGCCGGGGATGGGTGTAGGTCGGCGTACGAAGCGGGGCTCTAGCCGGTCGGCGACGGTCGCGTCCCAGGTGCGCATTGCGTTTGGCGGCTCATCGGTACCCAGACCAAGGAGAGAGTAATGAAACAAGAGATGGTTGTAGAACTGGCGGGCGGGAAAAGCCTGCGCTTCGAGACCGGCCGGCTGGCCAAGCAGGCGCACGGCTCGTGCGTGGTGCGCGCCGCCGATAATGTGGTGCTGGCCACGGCCTGCGCCAATCCGGAGCCGCGGGAGGGAATCGACTTCTTCCCGCTGACCGTGGATTACCGCGAGTACACCTACGCCGGCGGGCGGTTCCCCGGGGGGTTCATCAAGCGTGAAGGGCGCATGAGCGAGAAAGAGACGCTGACCTGCCGGCAGATCGACCGGCCGATCCGGCCGCTGTTTCCCGAGGGCTTCCGGTGCGAGACGCAGGTGATCGCGCTGGTGCTTTCCGCGGATACGGAGAACGACCCGGATGTGGCGGCCATCAATGGGGCGTCGTGCGCGCTGACGGTTTCCGATATCCCCTTCCAGGGGCCGGTGGGAGCGGTGCGGGTGGGCCTGGTGAACGGCGCGTTCGTGATCAATCCGACCTACCAGGAGATGAACGAGAGCCTGCTGAACATCATGGTGGTGGGCACGTCGGAGGGCATCGTGATGGTGGAGTCGGGCGCCAAGGAAGTGAAGGAAGACACGGTGCTGGAGGCGATCGAGTTCGGGCACACGGAAATCAAGAAGATCTGCGCGGCCATCTCGGAGCTGGCGGCGCGGGTGGGACGGCCGAAGCGGGAAGTGCCGGCGGTGGAGTTCGATGAGGCCTACTACAACGAGCTGAAGCAGCGCATCGGCGGGCAACTGGCCGATTTGAGCGACACGAAGAAATATCCCAAGGCGGAGAGCTATAGCCGCATCCGGGCACTGAAGAAAGAACTGAAAGAGTCCTTGCCGGAGGAGGACGAAGAGGGCCGCCGGAAGCTTTCGCGCTACTTCGACATCCTGCGGGAGAACCAGTTCCGGGAGCAGGTGACGAGCGCGCGGCGGCGGCCGGACGGACGGGCGTTCGACGAGGTGCGTGACATCTCGATCGAGGTGGGCATCCTGCCGCGGACGCACGGCTCGACCGTATTCACCCGGGGGGAGACGCAGGCGCTAGTGACCACGACGCTGGGGACCGCGGAAGACATGCAGCGCACGGAAGGCTTCCAGGGCGAGGCCAAGAAGCGCTTCATGCTGCACTACAATTTCCCGCCATTTTCGGTGGGCGAGGTGGCGTTCATGCGGGGCGCGGGCCGCAGGGAAATCGGACACGGCGCGCTGGCGGAACGGGCGATGACGGCGGTGCTGCCGCCGGAAGAGACCTGGCCGTACACCATGCGCGTGGTCTCCGACATCCTGGAGTCGAACGGGTCGTCGTCGATGGCCTCCGTGTGCGGGGCGAGCCTTTCGATGATGGATGCGGGCGTGCCCATCAGGGCGGCCGTGGCGGGCATCGCCATGGGGCTGGTGAAGGAGGGCGACAAGTACGCCATCCTCACGGATATCGCCGGCGCGGAAGACCACTACGGCGATATGGACTTCAAGGTGGCGGGCACGAAGGACGGCATCACCGCACTGCAGATGGACATCAAGGTGAGCGGCATCACCAGCCAGATCATGCGCGAGGCGATGGAGCAGGCCCGGCGCGCGCGCATGCACATCCTGGAGAAGATGCAGGCAGCGATCGCGGAGCCGCGGCCGGCGATTTCGCCGTATGCGCCGCGCATCTACACGCTGCAGATCCCGACGGACAAGATCCGCGACCTGATCGGGCCGGGCGGGAAGGTGATCCGCGGGATCATCGAGGCGACCGGGGTGAAGATCGACGTGGAGGATTCGGGGCGAGTGAACGTAGCCTCGAACGACGAAGCGTCGGCGGCCCGGGCGCTGCAGATGATCGGCGACATCACCGCTACCGCCGAGGTGGGCAAGACGTACCTGGGCAAAGTGACGCGGCTGGCGGAGTTCGGCGCGTTCGTGGAGATCTTCCCCGGAACCGAGGGACTGCTGCACATCAGCGAAGTGGCCGAGCACCGCATCGCCAACGTGCGCGACGAACTGCACGAGGGCGACCAGATCCTGGTGAAGGTGCTTTCGGTGGAGGGCAATCGCATCCGGCTGTCGCGCAAGGCCATCTTGCGCGAGCAGCGGGCGAAACTGGCCGGGAGCAATCCGGAAATGGCCGCGGTCATCCCGGAAGAAGACCAGGGCGAACCCAACTTCAATCGGGTGGACGCCGGGCGTCCGCATGGCGGGCCGGGAGGATTCGGGGGCCATGGCGGCGACCGTGATCGCAATCGCCGGAGGCGGAGAGGAAGGCGCGGCGGAGGCGGTGGAGGCGGAGGACGCGGACCGAGATAGATTCTCTCCCACCCTGTCGCTCCAACACCGGGAGCGACAAGGGTGGGGCAGCCCAAACCGAGGTATAGAAAGCTAGTTTTACCCATGTACGCGTCGAAAAGCACGGCGCGAACATGGGGCACCGTCGCGGAGGACGGGGACCGAGATAGTGAATCATTGAGTCCATGAATCATTGAATCAATGATTCTTAGCAACTGCTTAAGGGCCGTGGCCGGGAGCCGCGGCCTTGCTTTTTGCACGAGAAGACCCAATTCTCCAACGGCAGTGTAGGGTATAGGGGTCCCTCGCGGCGCCCGCGTAGCTTCGCGAGCGGGCTTACTCGGGATGACAGATATCAGCACGCAGCAGAAGCTGACGGACGAGCGACGGTTCGGGCTGTGGGAGTGGGCCGCGTATGCAGGCCTGTGCGGCATCTGGGGAACGACGTGGATGGCGATCCGCGTCGTAGTCCAGGATGTACCCCCGCTGCGAGCGGCGGGAATACGGTTTCTCGTCGGGGCTGCGTTGCTGCTGGGTGGAGTGGCGTTGCGGCGGTCCATCGTGCTGCGCGACGCGCGGGAGTGGCGCGCGGTGCGCGTCCTTTCCTTCACCATGATGGCGGTGCCCTACGGGCTGCTGTTCTGGGCGGAGCAGTACATCGCCTCCTCGATGGCGGCGGTGCTGTACACCAGCCTGCCGCTGGTAGTGGCGCTGCTGACGCCGCTGATGTCGCACCATCGGGTGCCGCGCTCGGCGCTTCTGGCGATGCTGGTGGCGACGGGCGGGATCGCGGTGCTGTTCGAGAGCACGCTCTCGGTGTCGACCCGGTCGCTGATGGGCGGAGCGGCAGTGCTGGGGGCGGTAGCGGCGACGGCGTGGTCGGTCCACTTTGCCAAGCGAGAACTGCATGACATCGATCCTTCGGTAGCCACGGGGTGGCAGTTGCTGGGCGGGGCGGCGGCGTTGCTGGCGGTGAGCCTGCCTCTGGAGCGGCAGGCATCGCACTGGACGCCGCAGGCGCTGGGGGCGCTGCTGTTCCTGGCCGCAGGCGGCTCGGCGGTGGCGTTCGCCCTGTACTATTGGCTGCTGAAGCGCACCCAGCCGTACCAGATCTCGACCATGAGCCTGGTGATCCCCATTGTGGCCATCGTGGAAGGCGCAGCGCTGCTGAAGGAACCGATCCCGCCGACCATGCTGGCGGCGTCGCTGGTGGTGATCCTGGCGGTGGGCGTGGTGCTGCGGGCGCGGGAAGACGAAGACAGGGTACAGAGCGGCATAGTCTGAATGGATTCGGAAAGAGAGGATGCGCCATGCTGTGGCTCGCGTTGCTGGCTGGATTGCTGATCGGGGTGGTGTCAGGGATCGTGGGGATCGGCGGGGGAGTGCTGCTGGTGCCCGTCCTGGTCTATTTCTTTCACATGTCGCAGCACCGGGCGCAGGGAACGTCGCTGGCGGCGCTGCTGCTTCCGGTCGGCGGGCTGGCATTGTGGCAGTACTACCGTGCCGGGAATGCCGACGTGAAGATCGGATTGGTGGTGGCGCTGGGGTTTTTCATCGGCGGCTATTTCGGCGGAGCGCTGGCGCAGCATGTTTCGGAAGCAATGTTGCGGAAGACGTTTGCCGTGGTATTGGTGGCGGTGGGAGTGAAGATGTTCTTGCAGAAGGGGTGAGGCTAGAAACAACAGCCAACCACAAAGGACACGAAGGAAAACAAAGTAGAGATCTTCAGCTCTCGACCGGGGCGACGGGGGCGGGGGAGCGGCGGGGGAGCATTTCGCCGATGCGCTTCATCTGGGCGCCGACACCGCGCAGCTTTTCCTCGATGCGCTCGTAGCCGCGGTCGATGTGATAGACGCGGTCGATGATGGTCTCTCCTTCGGCGACCAGGCCGGCCAGCACCAGGGACGCGGAAGCGCGCAGGTCCGAAGCGAGCACGGCGGCGCCAGAAAGCGGAGTCTTGCCGCGGACGACGGCGCGGTTCCCCTCCGTCTTGATACTGGCGCCCATGCGGACCAGCTCCTGGGCGTGCATGAAGCGGTTCTCGAAGATGTTCTCAGTGACAACGGAAGTGCCTTCAGCCTGCGTGGCGAGAGCCATGTACTGCGCCTGCAGGTCGGTGGCGAAGCCGGGATACTCGGCGGTGGAGACATCGGCGGCGCGCAACGCGCCGTTGCCCATGACGCGGACGGAATCCTTGCCGGTGCGCAGGGTGACGCCGCACTCTTCCAGCTTCTGCAACAAGGCGTGAATGTGGCGCGGGTCGCAGCCGGAGACGACCAGGTCGCCGCCGGTGAGCGCGCCGGCGATGACAAAGGTGCCGGCTTCGATGCGGTCGGGGATGATGCGGTGGCGTGCGCCGCGCAGCTTCTCCACGCCGCGGACGCGGATGGTGGGGGTTCCGGCGCCTTCGATGTGCGCGCCCATGCGGGTGAGCAGCGCGGCGAGGTCGGCGACCTCGGGCTCGAGGGCGCAGTTCTCCATCACGGTCTCGCCATCGGCGAGCGTGGCGGCCATGAGCAGGTCTTCGGTGCCGGTCACGGTGATCTTGTCGAAAACGATTTGGCCGCCGCGCAGGCGCTCCGCCTGGGCGACCACGTATCCGTGCTCCTGGGTGATGGTGGCTCCGAGACGCTCCAAGCCCTTGATGTGCAGGTCGATGGGGCGGGCGCCGATGGCGCATCCGCCGGGAAGGGAGACGCGCGCGTGCCCGGTGCGCGCCACCAGCGGGCCGAGGACGAGCGTGGAGGCGCGCATGGTCTTCACCAGTTCGTACGACGCTTCCGGTTCGCGGATGAGGTTGCGGCAGCAAAGGGTGGTGCGGTGGTGGGCGCGTCCGTAGCCGAGTTCGACTTCAGCGCCCATGGATTCCAGCAGCCTGCGCTCGGTCTGGATATCGCGGACGTCGGGGATGTTCTCAAGGATGACCGGTTCTTCCGTGAGGAGCGCGGCGGCCATGGCGGGGAGAGCGGCGTTTTTCGCACCACTGACGCGGATGGTGCCGATAAGAGGATTGCCGCCGCGAATGACGAACTTATCCATTCGCATTAGTTAACCACAGAGGACACAGAGCAACACAGAGACGTCCCAGGTTCCTCCTGATTAGACACCAAGGATAGCGTGGCGGACGTGGCCGCGAGCGGCGCGGAGGCGCCGCCGAGCTTCCGCCCGGGAGACGCCGCGCTTCACCATCACCAGGGCGACAGGCAGGTTGCCGCCGGCAAGCTGGAGAGCGCGAACCGCGGCCGCGCGAGTCAGTCCCGTGGCGACTTCGAGTGCGGCCAGCGCTCGCTCCCGCAACTTCCGGTTCCTCTGGTGAACGTTGACCATCAGGTTGCCGTAGACGAAGCCGAGGCGGGCCATGGCGCCGGTGGAGAGCATGTTGAGAGCCATCTTCTGGGCGGTGCCGGCCTTCATGCGAGTGGAGCCGGCGACGACCTCCGGACCGGTGGGGAGAACGATGGGGATGTGGGCGGCGCGCGCAAGCGGCGTGCCGCGATTGCAGGTGATGGCGACGGTTCGCGCGCCGCGGCTGCGAGCCAGGGCCAGGGCGGCGACGGTGTAGGGAGTGCGTCCGCTGGCCGCGAGGCCGACGACAACATCCCTGGGTCCGGGTTTGCGGCGGGCCAGGTCGCGGCGACCGGCAGCGGCGGAATCTTCGCTGACTTCGGAAGCGGAAGCCAGCGCGCGGCGACCTCCGGCGATGACGAATTGGACGCTGCGCGGGCGGGTGCCGAAGGTGGGCGGGCACTCGGCGGCGTCGAGCGCAGCGAGACGCCCGCTGGTGCCTGCGCCGACGTAGATTACGCGGCCGCCTTTCGCCAGCGACCGGGCCATGGCGTCAATGGCACGGGCAATGGCGGGAAGAGCCCGGGAGACGGTGCGGGCGACGGTCGCGTCTTCCTGGTTGATGCGGCGGGCGATGTCGAACGCGGAGAGGGTGTCGAGCGCGACCGTGGCTGGGTTGCGGGCCTCGGTAGGCACGCGCGGCTTGGTTGCACGGCCAGTCATCGGAGCGCCTCGATGATGGCGTCATGAAATCGCGGGCGAACTTCCTTGATCTTCTGCGAACTGCGGTCGGGGAAGGTGCGGTTGGTGAGCAAGGTGACGGAGAGGGCGCGGTCGGGGTCGATCCAAAGCGAAGCACCGGTGTAGCCGAGATGGCCGAAGGAGCGCGGCGAGAAGTGCCGGCCGGACTGCGAGGGGTGGCGCGGCGTGTCCCAGCCGAGGGCACGGGAAGTGCCGGGCGGCGAGGATTCCCGACGGGTGAACAATTCGACGGTCTCCGGGCGCAGGATGGGATGGCCGCCGCGCAACATCATGTGCGCGAACGTGGCCACATCGGCGGCCGGCGCGAACAGGCCGGCGTGTCCGGCGACGCCACCGAGGACGCTGGAGTTTTCATCGTGCACCTCGCCCTGAATGATGCGGCGACGAAAGTCGCGGTCGTCCACGGTGGGCGGAATGCGGGACTTCCATGCGGCAGGAGGATTGAAGGTCGTCTGAGCCATCCCCAGCGGACCGAAGACTTCGCGGCGACAGAACGAATCCAACGGCTCGCCGGCGATGCGCGCCAGAGCTTCGCCCAATACGATGAAGCCCAGGTCGCTGTATGCGGCGCAAGCGCCGGGATCGGCTTCAAGCGGAATGGAAAAGGCGGCGTGCAAGAGCGCGTCGCGGGTGGCGGCGGTTTTGAACAGGCGCTCGTAGGCGGGAAGTCCGGAAGAGTGCGCCAGCAGCATGCGGAACGTAACGGCGCGGCGGCGGGGGTCGTCGGCAGAGGCGAATTCGGGAACGACCGAGGCAAGTGGCGCTTCGAGGTTCAGATGGCCGCGCTCGTAAAGCACCATTGCCATGGCCGTGGTGGCGATGACTTTGGAGACCGAGGCGAGGTCGAATACGGTGGCTGCGGTGACTTCCGGACTGGAAGCAGCATAGGTGAAGCGGCCAAGGCCCTTCAGCGCTACCAGCTTGCCTTCGTGTGTAACCGCGACGGCGGCGCCGGGGAAAGCATGGTCGGCGATGCCCTCGTCGAGCACTCCGAAGGCGCGGGCGAACGCCCTGTCCTGGTCAGAGTAGGACGGCAGGGGCAGCGTGGAGGTTGCGGTAGCGTTCTTCAGAAGGGAACGGCCTCAGTCGAGTCGCCAGCGAGGTAATTCTAGCGCAGCGGAAGCGACCCGGCGGTTGACGCGAAGGATGCGGGGGGTGCGTGAAAACAGCCGCAGAGGTTTGCTCCCACGTACGCGCCGAAAAGCGCGGCGCGAACGAGAGGCACCCGGGGGATCGAATCCGTCGCTTGATTTGGGTTTGGGATTCGTCCACACTCGCTGCACTTGACTGTGTCCACGAGAACGTTTCCGATCCGCGTTCTGCCTCCTCTACTCCTCTTTGTATCGCTGGCGACTCCGTGGGTGTGCGGGCAGGATTTACCGGAACTCTCTGCCGACCGGTTTGCCGCGCTTGATGCAGTGCTGGAGAAAGCGATAGGTGAGGGCGAGGTTCCCGGGGCTGTCGTCATTGTGGGGCAGGGCGATGCGGTGCTGTACCGGCGGGCGTTCGGATGGAGGGCGCTGGAGCCGGAGCGCGAGCGCATGACGCTGGATACGGTGTTCGACCTGGCATCGTTGACGAAGCCGATGGTCACTGCGACCGCACTGATGCAACTGGTGGAGCAGGGCAACGTGGACGTGGACGACCCGCTGACCAAATATCTGCCGGAGTGCGCGGCGAATGGCAAACAGGCAATCACGGTGCGGATGCTGGCCACGCACTATTCCGGATTGCGGGCGGACCTGGCCCTGACAGAAACGTGGAGCGGAAAAGAAGAGGCGCTGCGGCGGGCCTGCGCAGAGAAGCCGGTGGACGCGCCGGGAACGAAGTGGCGCTACAGCGACATCAACTACATCCTGTTGGGCGAAGTGGTGGAGCGGGTGAGCGGGCAGCCGCTGGCGGAATATGCGCAGCGCAAGATCTTCGCACCTCTGGGGATGAAGGAAACGCGTTTTCTTCCGCCCGACGAATGGCGGCGGCGGATCTTGCCGACCGAAGCAGACGAATCGGGCGCGATGCTGCGCGGCGTGGTGCACGATCCCACGGCGCGGCGCATGGGCGGCGTGGCTGGTCACGCGGGAGTGTTCTCGACGGCGGACGACGTGGCCCGGTTCGCACGGGCCATGCTGGCGGGCGGAGAGGCCGTGCTGACAGCGAAATCCGTGGCGTTGATGACCTCGCCGCAGCAGCCGGGCGCGGCGAACGTGCTGCGCGGCATCGGCTGGGACATCGATTCGCCGCACTCCAGCCCCCGCGGGGACTGGCTGCCGCGGGGATCGTTCGGGCACACCGGGTTCACGGGAACGTCGCTGTGGATCGATCCGGCGTCGCGCACGTACATCGTGCTGCTCACCCATGCGGTACATCCGCGGGGTGGGAAGTCCGCGGTGCCATTGCGCAGGCGGGTGGCGAACGCGGTCGCAAAGTCCCTGCGAATCGGAGCGCTGGCGACGACCAAAGAAGCGGGCGCGACGCAGACCGGTATTGATGTGCTGGAGGCGAGCAAGTTCGATCTGCTGCGTGCGCCGGGTGCACAGCGGCCGCGGAGGATCGGGCTGCTGACCAACGAGACGGGGAAGGATTCGCAGGGACGCAGGAGCATCGACGTGCTCGGCCGCGCTCCCGACGTCGAACTGGTGGCGATCTTCAGTCCCGAACATGGAATCACGGGAGCGGAGGACCGTGCGGATATCGCCGACAGGCGCGACGGCCCGACCGGCCTGCCGGTGTACAGCCTGAACTTCGCTAATCCGGCGACGCGGCGGCCGCGGGCGGAGTGGCTGCGCGGGCTGGACGCGGTCGTGGTGGATCTTCAGGATGCCGGTGCAAGCTTCTACACGTACTACCTCACCATGGCCTACATGATGGAGCAGGCCGCGAAAGAGGGCGTGGAGGTGGTGGTGCTCGACCGGCCCAATCCCGTTACAGGGACGGTTGTCGAAGGACCGGTTTCCGACGCGAATTCCGCCAGCCCACTGCATCCCTACGTCTTGCCGGTGCGGCACGGCATGACCATGGGCGAGCTGGCACGGATGCTCAATGGGGAACGTAAGCTCGGAGCCTGGGTGAGCGTCGTTCCCATGGCGGGCTGGCGGCGCCGACAGTGGTTCGACCAGACGGGTTTGACGTGGGTGGCACCATCGCCCAATCTGCCGAGCGTGGCGGCGGCCACGCTGTATCCCGGCGTGGCCATGGCGGAGTGGTCCAACGTCTCGGTGGGAAGGGGAACTGCCAGCCCCTTTGAGGTGCTCGGTGCACCCTGGGCGGAAGGAGACCGGCTGGCCGCATACCTTAGCCGCCGAAAGATTCCCGGGGTGCGGTTCGAGGCTGTGCAGTTCACGCCGTTGTCGAGCGTATACAAGGGAGAGGCCTGCCAAGGCGTAAGAATCGCTGTGACGGATCGCGAGCGGCTGCGGACGAGCCGTCTGGGAGCAGAATTGATTGCGGCAATGATCCGGCTCTATCCGGCGAAGTACGATTTGGGCAGGACGGCGGACCTGGTCGGAGACAGGGGTACGGTTGAGGCGCTGAGGCGCGGCGAGGATCCAGGCGTGGTCTCAAACCGCTGGCAGCAAAAGGTAAAGCAATTTATGAGGACGAGACAGAGGTATCTAATGTACTGAGAGTTCGCGAAACGCTGACCAGCCAGTACGCGAAGAGCACGAAGAGCACGAGGTAGGAATCAGACAACATGGAAACGGTCCTACGATGGGCAAAGCTTGCGTGTCTGGCGGCTGCGCTGCTCGCGCTGCCACCTTCCAGCCGGGCGGAGGATAGCCTGCAACGGCGGCTGGAGGCGATGGCGAAAGCCCATGCGGGAGGAGTCGCGCTCTATGCCAAGCATCTGAAGACCGGGCAAGTAGTTGCGCTTGACGCGGACCGGCCGGTGCCGACGGCGTCGGTCATCAAGCTGCCCATCCTGCTCGAAGCCTTCGCACAGGTGAAGGCCGGCCGGCGAAGCTTGCAGGACCGCTTGGTCCTGAATGAAGAGAACAAGGTGCCGGGTTCAGGTGTGCTGACGCTGCTCCACACCGGTCTGGAAGTGACGCTGGAGGACGCGCTCGTGCTGATGATCGTCCTGAGCGACAACACGGCGACGAACCTGGTCATCGACCGGGTGGGCATCCCGGCGGTGAATGAGCGTATGGCTGGGATGGGTCTGAAGAATACTTATCTCTATAAGAAGGTGTACAGGCCAGCGCAGGGGCAGGTGCCGGAGGACCAGAAGCAGTTCGGGCTGGGCAAGACCACGGCGCGGGAAATGGCGGCGGTGATGGAATCGGTGGCGCGGTGCGAGCTCGGCGACGCGGCCCTCTGCCGGCGTATGATCGAGATGCTGCAGAAACAGCAGTACCGGAACATGATTCCGCGCTACCTGGAAACCGTGGATACGTCGGAGGAGGCAAGCGCCGTCGCCGATAAGGTGGGACAGCTCGACGACGTGCGCAACGATGTAGCGTTGGTCCATACCACCACGGGGCCGGTCGTGATTTCTGTGTTCACTTACGGCAACCAGGACCGGAGCTGGACGCCGGACAATCAGGCGGAGATGCTGGTGGCGCGAATGGCGGAAGCCATCGTCAAAGCGTGGGCGCCGAAGGGTGTTGGGACGGAAAAGCCAACCAGCGAGAACAAGTAGGCGTCTAACAGGATTTGCCGCATCCTGCTGGGAGCGGACCGGAGCACGGGGAGGAGAAGAGTATGCGCTTGCCAGGGATTTTACTGCTGGCCACGGGCTTGGCAGCCGGATACCAGGGACCCGATGAGCCTGCGACGTCACCTCAGACGACCGGCCAGAAACAGGAAGCACCGGCGGAGGAAATGCCGGTGCGGATCGTCGTGCCCGCGGGGACCAAAGTGCCGCTGGTGCTGAAGCACGCGGTTTCGACCAAGAGCGCCCGCCCGGGCGACGGAGTGTACCTCGAAACCACCTTCCCGGTGACCCAGAACGACCGCGTCGTGATCCCGGCTGGAACGTACGTGCAGGGCGAGATCACATCGGTCAAGCGGTCGGGGCGGGTGAAAGGGCGCGCGGAACTCCTGCTGCACTTCACCACGCTCATCTACCCGAACGGCTACACGGTGAAGCTGCCCGGCGCGCTGGACAGCGTTCCCGGCTCTGAGGACAAGACCATCAAGGACGACGAGGGCACGATCCAGGCGGAGGGCAGCAAAGGCCGGGACGTCAAGACCGCTGCAGGCACGGCGGCGACCGGCGCCGTGATCGGCGGGGTGGCGGCCGGCGGCAAAGGCGCGGGGATCGGCGCTGGAGTGGGCGGGGCCGCCGGGGTGCTGATCGGCTTGTTTTCGCGCGGTAACGAGGTACGCCTGGAATCGGGCACGGCGGTGGAAATGGTGCTGCAGCGGGACCTGGTCCTGGAAGAGCGGCGCCTGGACAAGCCCGCGCGCGAACTGGTCCCCGTGAAACAGAGCGACCGCCGTCTGGAAAAACCGGTGTTGACCCCACCGCCGGACACGCACTGAGGGTCCGCAGGTCCTCTGTTACCATCGAGTCCTGCGATGGCCGTTCGCACCATTTTCGCCATGGCGGAGGATTGCGCGCGCGGCGAGCGCCGCGGTTGGCAGGAGTTCGTCCGTGACTACCTTCCCATCGCCCGGCGGCTGCTGGAGCACTACTTCGCAGTCCTGAAACCCGACCTGCCGAACCACACAGCCGCGGTGTTCGAGCGCGCACGAGCGCAGCAGAACGCCTGGTTCCGAGGTCTGCGCTTTTCCAACGAGCGCGAGTTCCTGATGGCCTTCCGCGAACTCGTCTTCCTCTATGGACGCGAGGAAGCGCGGGTACCGGTGCCGCGCATCTCCATGGAGCAGTACCAGCAGCTCATCGAGGGACTCTCCCTGGTGGAGCGGGAAATGCTCTGGCTGTACGTCAAGGGTTACGATGCGCCGCAGATCGCGCCCATGATCATGAACGCGGCGGCGACCGCGGAGGCGGTGAAGTCGGTGGCCCAGGAGCGCATGGCGAAGCTGCTGCCCGGGTCCGTGACCGAGGTGTTCGGCGGGTCGGTGCACGCCCTGATCGAGGCGGCGGAGCAGGCCAGGACCGACGCCTGCCTGCCGTGGAAGACCTTCAACAACATCGTGAACGGCCAGATTGCGTGGCGGGAGCGCGAACTGGCCGAAGCCCACGTGCGCAGCTGCCTGTACTGCATCGACCGGTTCACTTCCTTCCAGGAGATGATCCGCTACCGCAAGGATGCCGTTCCCGCGTCCGAAGCTGAGATCGACGCTGTGCTGGCCCGGCTTGGATTCGGCGGCAGTGGGCAGAAGGGCCTCCTGGCGCGGCTGTTCTCCGGCGCCTAGCACAAAAGTGGTGGTCGCTTTTCAATAGCCGCCTGCAACTTTCGCCCCGGGCACGGCGTCTCATGATATAGAGAGCATGATGAGCGCCGAAACCAAAGAGCGGCTGCGGCGGTGGGCCATACCCCTGGCGGTGCTGGGCCTGGGGAGCCTGGCGGGCGTAGGCCTGGGCCTGGGCGGCTGGAAGATGGTCCTCCCCTGGCTGTACCAGAGGCCCGAAGCCGGCGAGCGGCGGAGCGATGCCTGGGAGCAGGAAGCCGAGCGCGAGCTCGCCCAGATCCGTGAGCGCCTGAACCGGCTGGCGAAATCGCTGGAAGTCGCGTAGTTTCCCCGAACCGGGCCGACCGGCGCCGGACGTTTCCCTTTGCTGACTCCTGGTTTGTGAATTCTGGCCGGTTGGGCCGGCGCCGAGAAGGCTACACCCGGGCGGCGAGCTGGCCGTGGGCAGCCGAGAACTGGAAGACCTGAGCGTCAATCTCGCGGCGCAGCTCCTCCCAGATGCTTTCCGGCATGGTGTTGAACACGCGAACCACTTCCGGGTCGAACTGCTTGCTGGCCCAGCGATTGATCTCTTCCTTGGCGGCGGCGTAGGACTGGGCCTTGCGATAGGGGCGGTCGCTGGTGATGGCGTCGAGCGTGTCGGCGATGGAGAAGATGCGCGCTCCCAGGGGAATCTGCTCGCCGCGGAGGCCGCGGGGATAGCCGGTGCCGTCGAACCGCTCCTGGTGGGAATAAACGATCTCGGCGGCTTCGGTGAGGAAGGGGATCTTGCGCAGCATCTGGTAGCCGCGATAGCAATGCTCGCGCATGATGGCGATCTCCTCCTCGGTGAGCGAGCCCGGCTTGCGCAGGATGGCGTCCGGGATGGCCATCTTGCCGATGTCATGCAGGAATGCGCCGCGGGCGATGACGCGGATCTGCTCGCTGGGCAGCCCCATGGCGCGCGCGATGGCGATGGTGAACGCCGTGACGCGCTTGGAGTGGCCCTCGGTCTCGGCGTCCTTTAGGTCGAGGGCATCGCCCAAGGCTTCCAGCGTGATGTCGTAGGAACGCTCCAGGTCGCCCATGGCTTGGCGGAGCTGCTCCGTGCGCGAGGCCACCAACTGCTCCAGGTTGAGCTGATAGTTGCGGTTTTCGACCTTCAGACGGCGATTCTCCAGCGCCCGCCGCACGGTAGCCAGCAATTGCTCGCGCTCGAAGGGCTTCAGCAGATAGTCGTACGCGCCGTTGCGGATGGCGGCCAGGGCGATGGAGATGTCATGCACGGCCGTCACCATGATGACCGGCATGTCGGGATACTTTTCCTTTACGCGCTCGAGCAGGCCGATGCCGTCCAGTTCGGCCATCATCAGATCGGAGAGCATCAGCTCGAACTCGGCGCCGGAGTCGAGGATGGCCAGGGCTTCCAGCCCGGAAGCCGCCTGGCGGCACTGGTACCCGGCGCTCCCCAGCATGGAGGAGACGATTTCGCGAATGGACTCTTCGTCGTCGACGACCAGAATGCGGTCAGCGCTCATGGGGTCACGCGAGGTAACGTTACTCGTCGTTACTTCGGTTCAGCCTCGGCCATTGTACACAGAGTCTTTTGAAAGACAATGTAAGGAACCCGGGAAAGCAAGGTGCCGCGGAAGATTTCCGTGGTATACAGGGCGAGAACCCTTCCCGGCAAAGGCATGGGGTTGGAGCGCTGGTTCACGTACAACCTGCTGCAGCGGTTCGCGGCTGCGGAGTTCCTCTCGCAGGCGACCACCATCCTGGTGTTGCTGGCGGGCGGCGTCCTGGTATACCGCAGCTTCCGCGAGCGCTATTTGCTGTTGTGGATCCAGGGATGGGTCGCCTATCTGGTCTACAAGTTCGGGGCCATGAACGCGCTCTATGCGCGTCCCGGGCAGACCATCTGGCCGGCCCTTTCCGACGCCGGGTACGTGCTGGCACTGACCTCGTTCGCCGCCAGCGTTCTCTACTTCATTGACAACCGCAAGCTGCTGCTGCCGCTGGCCGCCGCCACGGCGGTGGCGCTGCAGGCCGCGCTGGCCCGCTCCGTATGGCTGCCGGATTCCGAAGTCATGGACGTGTTGTGTTTCGGATTGCAGATGGCTGTTTCCGCCACGGCTGCGATCCAACTGGCCGTGTTCGCCTTCGGCCGCCGCGCGCGCGGTCCCATGCTGTTCGCCCTCAGCCTGTTGCTGATGCCCCTGCAGCCGCTTCTGCCTGCGTACGAAGGCGTGATCGAACTGGTGATCGGAATGGGCATGGTGGTGATCGTGCTCGACGAGTCACGCACCCGGACCACCCGCTTGCAGGTGATGCACGGCATCACTTCGGCGCTCTCGCAGGCGCAGGACCTCGGGGACATGATGAACGCGGTGCTCACTGAACTGAAGTCGCTGATGGGAGCACGCGCGGCCTGGTTCCGCCGGGTGGAAGGCGATCACCTGGTCCTGGCTCACTACATCGGCCTGCCGGAAGAATTTGCTCGCGCCTGTTCGACCTTGGAGGTCACGGGGAGTGCGGCGCAGGAAGCCTTTTTCGAAGGCACGCCGCGCATGGTCGCGGTGGAGGAGATGAGCACCGAGACCGCTGAGCATCTGCGGCGCGCCGGCATTCGCTACGCCACCTTAGTCCCGGTACGGGGAAAGCACGGCGTGCTGGGGCTGCTGGTGCTGGGCTACCGTTTCTTCCGGCTCGGCCGGGCCGATGAACTCGAGTTCCTCACCACGACGGCCGACCAGCTCGGCCTGGCGATCGAGAACCTGCGCATGCTGGACGAGGTGGTGCGCTCGCAGCGGCAACTGGCGAGCACCTTCGATTCCATCGAGGACTGCATCCTGGTCCATGACGCCAAGTTCCGCATCATGAAGGTGAACCAGGCCCTGCTGGGCCGGCTGGTGCGCAAGCCGGCATCGGTGCTGGGCAACACCTGCGAAGCGGTGCTGCCGCGGGTAGGAGACCGCTGGACCGGTTGCCCGTACTGTTCGCGGTCGGCCGGGCTCTTTGGTGAGGCGCCCGACCCGTGCTTCGGAGGCTTCTCGTTGGTCTCGACGTCCTCCTACAGCGAGGGGGGCGCGGAGCATCTGGGCACCATCCACATCATCAAGGACATCACCCACCAGCGCACCGCGGAAGAGAAGTACCGGCTGCTGTTCCAGCAGGCGCAGGAAGGGGTGTATATCGCGTCGCCTGGCGGCAAGCTGCTGGACTCCAACGACGCCTTTGCCCGCATGCTGGGCTACAGCAGCCGCGAGGAAGTGCTGAAGCTCAACATGGGCAGGGACATCTACGCCGCGCCCGAGCAGCGCGAGGCGTTCTGCCGGGAAATGGAGTCGGCGAACTTCGTGCGCAACTACGAAGTCACCTTGAAGCGCAAGGACGGCAGCCGCATCACCGTGCTGGAGACCAGCTTCGCTTCACGCGACTCGACCGGAGCCGTGGACTGCTTTCAGGGATTCATGCTCGACATCTCCGCCAAGAAGCGGGCGGAAGAAGAGATGCGACGGCGCAACCGCGAGCTGCATGCCCTGAATACCATCGCGGTCACCGCCACCCATTCGCTGGAGCTGCCGGAGATCCTGGAAGTCACCCTGCAGCAGGTGATGGAGCTGTTCCGCACCGATACCGGCGCCATCTACCTGGCGGACGAGGAACGCCACGTGCTCCAGCGGAGGGCCGCGATCGGGCACCGGGGAACGGAGTCGCCTCCGTCCGAAGTGCAGGTGAACGAGGAATTCTGGGAGCGGGTGCGGCGTTCGCGGACGCAACTCATCACCCATCTGCACCTGCCGCAGCTTCCGCAATTTGTGGCTGACTACGCGGCCGCCGAAGGATTGAAGTCGTGGCTGTGGGCGGTGCTGTGGATCAAGGACCGGATCGTGGGCGTGCTGGGCGTGAGCAGCCGCACGCCGCGCGAATTCAGCGCCACCGATGAGAACCTGCTCATCGCCATCGGGCGGCAGCTCGCGACCACCATCGAGAAGGTGCGCCTCTACGAGGAAACGGTGCGCGCCTATGAAGACCTCAGGACGACGCAAGAGCAGTTGCTGCAGAGCGAGAAGATGTCCGCGGTGGGGCAGCTCATCTCGGGGGTCGCGCACGAGCTCAACAACCCGCTGACCGCCATCCTGGGCTATGCCCAGTTGCTGGAGAACGAGAACCTCAGCGACCGCGTGCGCGACTTCGTGCAGAAGCTCTACAAGCAGGCGCAGCGGACGCATCGCATCGTGCAGAACCTGCTGTCGTTCGCGCGGCAGCGCAAGCCGCAGCGCCAGAACATCGACCTGCGCCGCGTGCTCGAAGAGGCGCTCACCCTGCGCGAATACGACCTGCGCATGAAGAACATCGTCGTCAGCCAGGAATCGGAGACGCCGTTGCCGGGCGTCATCGCCGACCAGCACCAGCTCGAGCAGGTCTTCCTGAACATCATCAACAACGCCGTGGACGCCATTCATGAGGCGGGCCGCGAAGGCCGGCTCATCACGCGAGTCTTCATGGAGGGCGACCATGTCTGCGCGGAGATCCAGGACAATGGCCCGGGCATGCGCGACCCCAAGCGCGTGTTCGATCCCTTCTACACCACCAAGGCGGTGGGCAAGGGAACGGGACTGGGCCTGAGCATCTGCTACGGCATCCTGAAGGAGCACGGGGGCGAGATCGTGGCCCGCAACGCCCCGGACGGTGGCGCAGTGTTCCAGGTGCGCCTGCCGGCGGTGCGCAACCCGGCGGTCCGCACCGAAAAGCGCCGCCGCGTGAAGCCCGGCGAAGAAAAAATGCGCGGGAAGATCCTGCTGGTCGAAGACGAGGACGCCGTGCTCGACTTCGAGCGCGAAGTGCTCACCGGCGCTGGAGCCGAAGTGGTGGCCATGAAGCGCGGCGACGAAGCCATCGCGCGTCTGCAGCACGAGACCTTCGACGCCATTGTGCTGGATAGCCACATGCCCGGCCCGTGGAGCGGACTGGAGGTCTATCGCTGGATTGCTGAGACCCGGCCGGAACTGGAGGGCTGCGTGGTGATGACCTTCTCCAATGACATCACCGAAGGCTCAGTGCGCCGCTTCGTCCAGGAAACGCAGGTGCAGCGCGTGATCAAGCCCTTCGAGGTCGCCGACCTCATTGCCCTGCTGCACGGCATCCTGGAGAAGAAGAAGGAAGTGGTCGCGCCGCGCGCGTAAGCAGTGCCTCGCCCCGGAGTCCGCCAGCCGCGCGGCTGGTCCCCAAAATCCTGAAAAATCCACGGAACCTTTTTCCCTGGCGTGCGTCTTATATACAAACCCCCAGTACCTCAAAGTGGGCATGTCGGGGTTACAAGCTTCGGCTTGCCCACCCCCTCTTTTTCCAGTCGTGCAGCGATGTTGCAGGACTGGAACCTCGCGTCAGCGGTGTGAGATTTTCTTCGCAGCTTTGGCCTTGTTCCGGCGCACCCAGCCGGGCTTGTTGACCTGGCGGCCGCGGGCGATGGCGAGCGCGCCCGCCGGGACGTCTTCCGTGATGGAAGAGCCGGCGCCGATGTAGGCGCCGCGTCCCACGCGCACCGGAGCTACCAGCGTGGTATCGCTGCCGATGAAGGCGCGGTCTTCGATTACCGTCACGTGCTTGCGCGCGCCGTCATAATTGCAGGTGATGGTCCCGGCGCCCACGTTGACGCCCGCTCCGATCTCCGCGTCGCCGAGATACGTCAGGTGGTTGGCCTTCGCGCCGCGTCCCAGGCGGGCCTTCTTGGTTTCCACGAAGTTGCCCACGTGCGCGCCTTCGCCCACGTCGGTTCCCGGACGCAGATGGGAATAGGGGCCGAGGATGGCGCCGCGGCGCACGCGGGACTGGTCCAGAATGCAACCGGGGCGGATGGTCACGCCGCTTTCGATCTCGCAATCGCTGATCACGCTGTAGGAGCGGATGCGACAGTCGCTGCCGATGCGCGTCTTGCCCAGTATCTGCACGAAAGGTTCGATGACCGTGTCCGGAGCGATCTCGACCTCGGCATCAATGACGCAGGTTTCGGGCTGGAAGATGGTCACGCCGGATTCCATGAGTCGCGCACACTTCTCGCGGCGCAGCAAAGCGTCGAGTTCGACCAGTTCCGCACGCGTATTGGCGCCGAGAACTTCCTCGCTGCTTTCGACGCGCAGGGCCACCACGCGCTCACCGGCCGCCGCCAGGATGGCCGCCATGTCCGTGAGGTAGAGCTCGCGATGATAGTTGGCCGTGGAGAGGCGGCCGATATGCCGGAAAAGCGGGGCCACGGCGAAAGCGTAAATCCCGGAATTGATCTCTCTCGCGTTCTGCTGTTCGGGAGTGAGCGCGCGGGCTTCCACGATGGCGGAGACCTCGTCACCGTAGCTGCGGATCACACGGCCGTAGGCGGCGGGGTCGGGAGGCTCGGCAGTCAGAATGGTCATGGCGGCGCCTTGGGCCAGGTGAAAGTCGCGCAGGCGAGCGATTGTTTCCGGACGCACCCGGGGGACATCGCCGGAAAGCACCAGCACGTGGGTGTACGCCGCAAGCGCGCGCCGAGCCACCATGAGGGCATGACCGGTGCCGCGCTGCGGCTGCTGCAGGACGAAGCGCACGCCGGTCGCCTCCACGGCCTCGCGTACGCGCTCGGCCTCGTGGCCGATGATGACGTGAATGTCGCGGGCGGGAACGACCCGGCGTGCAGCGTCAATCACGTGGGCAACGAGCGGCTTGCCCCCGACCGGATGCAGCACCTTGGGATGCTTCGACTTGAGCCGCGTCCCTTTGCCGGCCGCCAGAATGGCGACGGCGAAGCGCGCCTTGCCGCGTGTGGCCATGGACGCACTATCTTAGCAGGGGCTTTGTCCGGCACCGCTCGCGGCCACGACAAACCTTGGTCCTAACTTCACGCCCGTCGCTGGCGAACCAGGTCGAGCAGCAGGGCGGCAAGACGGCTGGAGCTGTGGCGGGCGACGCCGTCGGGCTCGAGCAGGTCGGCCAGCACGGGGCGAACGCCCAAGGCAGCGATGGCGTCCAGATCGTTGACCACCTGGGCCGCCCCCTCCAGCGCATAACGCGCGCGCAACTCCGGAGAAATCGGCTTGGAGTTGAGCACCGCGAGGTCGAAGATCTTCCTGCCGGCGTGCTGGAAAATGGCGCGGATGTGGTCGGCGGCGCTGAGGCCCAGGCTTTCATTGGCCTGGGTCATCAGATTGCCGACGTAGACCTTGAGCGCGGGCGCGGCGGCGATGGCTTCCGGGATGCCGTGCACGCACAGGTTAGGGATGAGGCTGGTGAACAGCGATCCGGGCCCCACGGTGATGAGGTCGGCGGCGGCGATGGCGGCCAGGGTCTGCGGCAAGGGCTGCGCGTCGGGCGGCACCAGGTAGAGCTCCTTGATGCGACGCGAGCTGGCGCTGATGGCGGTCTCGCCGCGCACGCGCGAGCCGTCGTCCATCAGCGCTTCGAGTTCGACATCGGCCGTAGTGGAAGGGAAGATGTGCCCGTGCGCCGCGAGGATGCCGGAAGAAAGCCGCACGGCTTCGGCGAAATCACCCGTGATTGACGTCAGGGCGGTGAGAAACAGGTTGCCGAAGCTGTGTCCTTCCAGGCCCGAGCCGGAGGCGAAGCGGAACTGGAACAGGCGGCTGAGCAGCGCCTCATCCTCGGACAGCGCCACCATGCAGTTGCGGATGTCGCCGGGCGGAAGCATGCCGAGCTCGCGCCGCAGACGGCCGCTGGAGCCCCCGTCGTCGGTGACGGTGACCACGGCCGTGAGGTCGGCCACCGGGAACGGCGAGCGCACCGGGGAGGTGGCGGTCGTGACATAGTGCTTCAGCCCGCGCAGGACGACGGAGAGTCCTGAGCCCCCGCCGAGCGCCACTACGCGGCAGCCGTGGGCGGCAGACGATTCCGTTGGTGCCGGGGAACCCATGCAGGGGAAAAAGGCGAGTGCCAGTTTACCGCCGGCGGCCCTCCGCCGGGAGTGGCGGCGGGAGGTCAACGCCTTCCTCTGGGTAGAGCAACTCCGTGAAGCGGGGATCGTCGAACAGGTTCTGAAAGTCGGGGTCGTTGCGGGCCTGCAGGCGATTGCCGGGGTTCATGCGGATGGCGCGATCCAGGTTGCGCAGCGAATCCTCCACCCGGCCGGTAAGACAGTCGAGCACAGAGAGGCCGTAGACGGCGTAGTCCGCCTTGGGGTGCTGCTTCAGGATCTTCTCCATGTGGCTGCGGGCCTCCTGGTAATTGCCGGCGTTCATCAGGGAGATGGCGTAGTCGTAGTGCTCCTCGGGCGTCTTGAAGCTGGTGCCGGCACGCGCCAGGTGCTGGCTGCAGGTGTTAAGGTGAACCGCGGCGCGATCGGCCAGCTCACGACTGGGACCCTTCACCACCTTCTCGAAGTAGGCCTTGGCCCGCTCAAACTTGTGTTCCTGCATGGCCTTCAGGCCGGCCTCATAATTTTCCACAATCTGCCCGAGCGCTGGGTCGTCGAGTTGGGCCACATGCTGGAGGGGTTGGGTCCGGGTGGTTTGGGCATGGCCCTTTGCACGCACAGGCCCATTTGTTTTCTTGCGCTTAGGTCCGGAACGCTTGAGTTTTCCTGCGCTTTTTCTTTTCATCTCAACGCTTTCCGTAGGGAAGCTGCAATTATGCGCGTGTGCACGGCTGTGGAAAACCGGCCGGTGCAGCGCACCCCTCGAGCACGGTAAGGAACCAGCGAGGAGCCCTTATACGCGCAAGCAGGCGGACGCGTCAACTGCACAACAAATGGTGCAACTCTATTGGGCGGAGCCGGCCTTCTGCAGATCGATCTGCTGCCAGTCGCCGCGGATGATGCCTTGGCGAATCTGGGCCGCTGTCTTCTTCTGCCTGACCATCTGGTCGATGTAGAAGACTTCTTTCATGCAGGTGGCGCAGTGAGCGCCGTGCGCGCTCTCAAAGCAGGAGCGCAGGCTGCCGTGTCCGACGCTGCGGTCGCAGAAGCAGTAGCAGGGCTCCTGGTAGAGCACGCTGCTGTGCTTTTCCGCCAGCTCGTAGGAGCGGGCCTGGAAGGGGTAGCGGAAGTTGTCGCCCACGCGCTCCGCGGCCGGAAGGATGGGCGGCAGGTTCGCGCTCTTTGCCGGAGGCTGCGCGTGGTAGGCAGGGATGTTGGAGGCCTGGCTGGTCCACTGAGCCGAAGTGGCGGCAGCGACCAGAGCCACAAAAGCAAGCGTCAGGACACGTCGCATGAGGGGCTCCAAACGGTCATTGTACTGCAGGCTTAGATGAAAGCGGAAGCTGAACGGTTACCAAAAGGACAGGCCTGCCGGGATTACCTTTGTGCCGGCGAATTCATCTAAAATCAAGCGGAACCCATGACCCAAGAAGGCGGCCATTCGGAAGCCCAGTCGGCGACGGCGCCGAAATCCATCTGGCGCACCTGGGTACGCGATCTCCTGATGGCCTGCGGCATTGCCGCCTTCATCATCCTGTTCCTGTACCAGCCGGTGAAGGTGGAAGGCAACAGCATGCTGCCCAGCCTGGAAGACCAGCAGCGCATCTTCATCAACAAGTTCGTGTACCGGCTGGAGGCCATCCATCGCGGGGACATCGTGGTGTTCCGGTATCCGCGCGATCCCTCGAAAAGCTACATCAAGCGCGTGATCGGCGTACCGGGGGACCGGGTGCAGGTGGTGGCCGGACGGGTGCTGCTGAACGGCGCCTTGCTCGACGAGCCGTATGTGCCCAAGCAGTATTGGGATTTTCGCTCGTATCCCGAGGTGCTGGTGCCGCCAAGGGCGTACTATGTCCTGGGGGACCACCGCCTGATGTCGAATGACAGCCGCGAGTTCGGTCCGGTCACCGAGGACCAGATTTACGGCAAGGCGGTGTTCGTGTACTGGCCGGTGGCGCGACTGGGCGCGCTGCACTAGCAAACACCGCAGTCCGATGGCCCAAGACGACGCACTGGGGGAATTGTGGCGGACGAACCGCAAGCGGGACAGCCGGAGCAGACTCAAGAGCAGGTCCAGGATCAAGAACAGGAACGCCGCGGCCAGGGCACGGTGGTCGGCGCCCTGATACTGGCGATCCTGGGCGCGTTCCTGTCGTTCTTCACTGTCGTGCTGATTACCCTGCTGGGGCTCTTGCTCACCATACGCGATACCTCCCAATGGGCAACGCCGATTCGCAACGTCATCGTGCAGGTGGCAGGACCGACTGCACTGGTCGTGTTCTTCATCACCCTGGTACTGATGCTGCGCCGCCTGCGCTGAGCAACGGCTTGGCGCTTCCGCGATTGCCTGCTAGAATTCATAAAATCCAGTTCCCGGAGCGCGAATGGAGGCCATCCTGGCGCTGGAAGACGGACGCGTCTTCCGCGGCAAAGGGTTCGGTGCAAAAGGCGAGTGCTACGGGGAAGTCGTTTTTAATACCGCCATCACCGGCTACCAGGAGATCTTCACCGACCCGTCCTACGCCGGGCAGATCGTAGTCCTCACCAACCCTCAGATAGGGAACTACGGGACCAATCCTGACGACCAGGAGTCCACGCGGCCCTACATCGAAGGGCTGGTGGTGCGCGAGTTCTCCCGCATCAGCTCCAACTGGCGCTCGCAAGAAGTAGCGGAAGAATACCTGGAGCGCTTCAAGATTCCCGTCATCGCGGAGATCGACTCGCGCGCCGTGGTTCGCCACCTGCGCGAGCATGGCGTGATGCGCGGGGTGATCTCTTCGCTTGAGACCGACGCCGAAAAGCTCATTGCCAAGGCGCTCTCCATCCCCAAGATGGATGGCCAGGATCTCGCCAAAGTGGTCACCACGAAACAGCGCTACGTCTGGGAAGTGGGTGAGCGCTCCCACGAGCCGACGGAAGTAGTCGGCGTGAAGGACGAGCCGGCGCGCTTCCACGTGGTGGCCTACGACTACGGCATCAAGCACAGCATCCTCAGGAAGCTGGTGGCCAACGGCTGCAAGGTCACGGTGGTGCCGGCAGAGACACTCGCCGAAGACGTGCTGGCGCTCTCACCGGACGGCGTGTTTCTCTCCAACGGCCCCGGCGACCCGGAGCCGTGCACGTACGCGCAGGAGAACATCCGGCGGCTGGCGGGGCGCGTGCCCATCTTCGGCATCTGCCTGGGACACCAGTTGATCGGCTTGGCCCTGGGCGGCAAGACCTACAAGCTGAAGTTCGGCCATCACGGCGGCAACCATCCGGTGAAGCAACTGGCGACGGGAAAGGTGGAGATCACCTCGCACAACCACAATTTCGCCGTGGACCCGGACTCGCTGCCGGCGAACGAGGTCGAGTTCACGCACATGAACCTGAACGACCAGACGCTGGAGGGCCTGCGCCACAAGAACCTGCCGCTGTTCTGCGTGCAATACCACCCCGAAGCGGCGCCGGGCCCGCATGACTCGCATTACCTGTTCGGGGATTTCGTGAGGATGATGGAGGAGTGGAAGCAGTGAGGAACCGGGCCCTTGTCGTTAGGGCGGCAATATTGGCGCTTGCTTCTGCTGCGTTGAACTCTGCAGTTTCGCAGAATACCCCGAGTGGAACAGACTCGGATGAAATCAAACTTCTGGACTTGGGGCCGTGCGAGGGCATTCACCTTGGGAGCTGTGTGAAGCTAAGTTGCACGACGATCCGTGTCGTAGACGAAAAGGGCGTGGTCATGAAGGGTCAGAAGCTGCGACTGCGCACACTCATGATCACGTGGCCCACAAAGGGTATTTCAGCCTTCCAAGTCGGCATGAGCAAGCCCATTGCGAAGCTAAGGACAGACGAAACAGGAAATTTCAGTTTGGTCAGAATTCCCGAGGGCAAGTACCTGCTCGAGGCTCCCACGCCGAACGGGTCTGCCTTCATTACGCTTGTTCTGGAGAGGCAGCGAACATCCGAGGAGTGCTCTGTACGCCTACAGTTAAACAAGGGGAAATCGACTCTCACAATCTTGGAACCATGCTAATGCCGCGTCGCACGGACATCTCGAAGATCCTGATGATTGGAGCGGTACCGGTTGTACCTCAGCGGCTAAAGCCGCAGATTGGGGGCGGCCGTATCGGCGGGCCTGAAGGCCCGCCCTTTCAAGAAGTAAGGGAGTCCGACCGGGATTGCCTCATGAAGTTCTTGACGGACAGGGCGGGGAGATTTGAAAGGGCGCGGCTTCAGCCGCGCCGTAAGGGCGGGCGAGGTGGACGGCTTTAGCCGCTGAGGGAAATGAGACCAAAGCGAGAGCCAGCGACGGAGAACCGGCAGACCTACATGGTCTCCTCGACCACTTGGGGTCGACGGGGCCTTTTTCGGGCCGAGCGCTGGGCCGTGCTGCTTGTCGATACTCTCTACCACTATCGCGGATCGGCGTATCTGCTGCACGAGGTCGTGGTCATGCCCGACCACTTCCACGCCATCATCACTCCTTTGACCAGCCTGGAGAAGGCAGTGCAGTTTATCAAGGGCGGGTTTTCGTATCGGGCGAAGAAAGAGCTTGGGTCGAACATGGAAGTCTGGCAAAAAGGTTTCAGCGATCATCGGGTTCGGGATGAGGCGGACTATGCGGTGCACGTCGACTATGTTCATCAGAATCCAGTGAAGGAGAGGCTTTGCGCGAATCCCGAGGAGTATCCCTATTCCTCCGCCTATCCGGGATTTGCCTTGGACCCGATGCCCCAGCGGCTAAAGCCGCAGATTGAGGGTGGCTCTTGCGGCGCGGCTGAAGCCGCGCCCTTTCAAAGCGAAAACCCTGGGCGGCGAAAGCCGTGCTCCGAAAGGGGCAGTTACGGCGCAGCTAAAGCTGCGCTTTTTCAAGGACTAAGCAGCAATGGAGAAGACCGCTGAATGCCCCGTCGTACTGACATCTCGAAGATTCTGATCATCGGCTCGGGGCCGATCGTCATCGGGCAGTCGGCGGAGTTTGATTACTCCGGGACGCAGGCGTGCAAGGCTCTGAAAGCTGAAGGATTCGAGGTGGTGCTGGCGAACTCGAATCCGGCCACCATCATGACCGACCCGGAGTTCGCCGACCGCACCTACATCGAGCCGCTCACCAAGGATTACCTCGACGAGATCATCCGCATCGAGGCGGAGATGTGCGCTGGGCGCGGCTTCGCGCTGCTGCCCACAGTCGGCGGACAGACGGCGCTGAACTTGGCGGTGGAGCTGGCCGACTCAGGGATCCTCGAAAAATACAACGTCGAGCTTATCGGAGCGCAGCTCAGGGCCATCAAGATGGCCGAGGACCGGCTGCTGTTCAAGGACGCGATGACCCGCATCGGCCTCGACGTCCCGAAATCGGCGCTGGTCAACAACCTGAAGGACGGCTTGGAGTTCAGCGGCAAGATCGGGTTCCCGGTCATCATCCGTCCGTCGTTCACGCTGGGCGGCACGGGCGGCGGCATCGCCTACAACCGCGAAGAGCTGCTGGAGTTGCTGGCGCGCGGGCTCGACCTCTCGCCGGTGCACGAGGTGCTGATCGAGGAATCGGTGCTGGGCTGGAAGGAGTACGAGCTGGAGGTGATGCGAGACCTGGCGGACAACGTCATCGTCATCTGCTCCATCGAGAACTTCGATCCCATGGGCGTGCACACCGGCGACTCCATCACCGTCGCTCCCGCGCAGACGCTCACCGACCGCGAATACCAGGCCATGCGCGATGCCGCCATCGCGGTGATCCGCGAAGTGGGCGTGGAGACCGGCGGGTCGAACATTCAGTTCGCCGTGAACCCCGCGACGGGGCGCATGGTCGTGATCGAGATGAACCCGCGCGTCTCGCGGTCCTCGGCGCTGGCTTCCAAGGCCACTGGGTTCCCCATCGCGAAGATAGCGGCTCGCCTCGCGGTGGGCTATTCGCTGGATGAGATCCCCAACGACATCACGCGCAAGACGCCGGCCTGCTTCGAGCCTACGCTCGACTACGTGGTGGTGAAGATTCCCAAGTGGCAGTTCGAGAAGTTCCCCGGCGCGGATGAGACGCTTGGGCCGCAGATGAAGTCGGTCGGCGAAGTGATGGCCATCGGGCGCACCTTCAAGGAAGCGCTGATGAAAGGCGTGCGCTCGCTGGAGACGGGCAGGCGGCCGGGCTCAGAGAAGATCGAGCCGCGCATCCTGACCCAGCGTCTGGTCACGCCCCATCCCGAGCGCCTGAGCTACCTGCGCTATGCGCTGCGCCAGGGGCACACGGTCAAGGAACTGGCCAAGATGACCGCCATCGATCCGTGGTTTCTCTATCAACTGAAAGAGATCACGGAGATGGAGATGGAGGTGGAGAAACACCCGCTGGAATCGCTGCCGGCTCGGGTGCTGGCGGCGGCCAAGCGCGCCGGGCTTTCCGACGCCCGGCTGGGCGTGGCGTGGCGCATCCCGGATGGCCAGGCCGCGGCCAGCAAGATCCGCCATCTGCGCAAGAAGCATGGGGTCGCGCCGGTGTACAAGCGCGTGGACACCTGCGCTGCCGAATTCGAGAGCTACACGCCCTATCTCTATTCGACCTACGAGGAAGAGGACGAAGCCACGCCCACCGACCGCAAGAAGGTAATCATCCTGGGCTCCGGGCCGAACCGCATCGGGCAGGGGATCGAGTTCGATTACTGCTGCTGCCACGCCTCGTTCGCGTTGCGCGAGGACGGCTACGAGACGGTGATGGTCAACTGCAATCCGGAGACGGTCTCCACCGACTACGATACCAGCGACCGGCTGTACTTCGAGCCGCTGACGCTGGAGGACGTGCTGGCGGTGTACGAGCACGAAGCCTCGCGCGGCGCGCCGGTGGGCGTGATCGTGCAGTTCGGCGGGCAGACGCCGCTCAACCTGGCGCTGCCGCTCAAGGCAGCGGGCGTACCGATCATCGGTACGTCGCCTGAGTCCATCGACCTGGCCGAAGACCGCAAGCGCTTCGGAAAGCTGCTGGAGGAACTCGATATCCCGCAGCCGCGGGGCGCCACCGCCACCAGCGTGGAGCAGGCCGTGGCAGCGGCGAATCAGATCGGCTACCCGGTTCTGGTGCGTCCGTCGTACGTGCTGGGTGGGCGGGCCATGGTCATCGCCTACGACGACGACTCCGTCATCCGTTACATGAAGGAGGCGGTGGACTATTCGCAGGAGCGACCCGTGCTCATCGACCACTTTCTCGAAGACGCCACCGAAGTGGACGTGGACGCGCTCTCCGACGGTGAAGACGCGGTGATCGCCGGCATCATGCAGCACATCGAGGAGGCCGGCATCCACTCCGGCGATTCCTCCTGCGTGCTGCCTGCCGTGGATATCCCGCAGGCGGCCATCGAAACCATGCGCGAGTACACCTTCCGCCTGGCGCGCGCGCTGCATGTCGTCGGGCTGATGAACATCCAGTTCGCCATCCAGCGGGAGAAGGTGTACGCGCTGGAGGTCAACCCGCGCGCCTCGCGCACCGTGCCCTACGTTTCCAAGGCCACCTGTGTGCCGCTGGCCAAGATTGCGGCGCGGCTCATGGTGGGCCGCAAGCTGCGGGAGTTCCTGCCCGAGCACGTCGAGCGCGGTACGGACCTCACGACCAGCGGGTGCTACTTCGTGAAGTCGCCGGTGTTCCCGTGGTCGAAGTTCCCGGGAGTGGATACCGTCCTGGGTCCGGAGATGAAGTCTACGGGCGAGGTGATGGGCGTGGCGGACACGTTCGGGGAGGCCTTCGCTCGCGCGCAGCTCTCCGCTGGCTTGACGCTGCCTACGGCGGGCACGATTTTCCTGAGCGTTACCGATCGCGATAAGCCGGCTGCCGTGCCCATCGCACAGCGCTTTTCCGAACTAGGCTTCCGCATCGTGGCCACGCACGGCACCGCCGACGCGCTGGAGCAGGCTGGGCTGGTGGTGGACCGCGTCTACAAGGTCAAGGAAGGGCGCCCCAACGTGGTGGATCTCATCAAGGGCGACAAGATCCAACTGGTCATCAATACACCGCACGGCGCTGAACCGTGGTTCGACGAGAAAGCCATCCGCCGCGCCGCCGTGACTCACCACGTACCGACCATGACCACGCTCTCGGCGGCCCGCGCCGCCGCGGAGGGCATCGCCGCCCGCCAGCGGGGCGAGATCAGCGTGCGGGCCCTGCAGCAGTTGCATGCCGGGCGGGAAGTTGAGGCGCTTGCGCGGCGTCTGAGCCGCGCGCCGAAATCCTGAGCGAAGCCAAGGACCTACCCAAGTAATTCCTCGCCACAGAGGCACAGAGACACAGAGCGTTCTTCGCTTGTCCCGAGCGAACGAGGGACCGCTAGTCCTGTACAGTTCCCCGGGATTGTTACAATCGGCGCCTCGTGAGGTGGTGCATGAAACGTGTGCTCTTGATCGGAATACTGCTGGGCGTCTCTGGTGCGGATTTGGCTGCGCAGCAAACGTCGCCGCGGCCCTTGCGCCCTGTCTCCACCTACTCCATCGTGGCTCGCGATCCGCAGACGGGAGAGATGGGCGTGGCGGTGCAATCGCACTGGTTCTCGGTGGGGCAGATCGTCCCGTGGGCGGAAGCCGGTGTGGGTGCAGTGGCCACGCAGTCGTTCGTCGATCCGAGCTACGGCAAGTTGGGGTTGGAGTTGATGCGGGCGGGGAAGAGCGCGCCCGAGGCCCTGCGCGGGTTGCTGGCGGCGGACGCCGGCCGCGAGGTGCGCCAAGTAGCAATGATCGATGCCCAGGGGCGCGTGGATGCCTACACCGGCAAAAATGACATTCAGGCGGCGGGGAACATCGTTGGGGCGCAGTTCTCCGTCCAGGCCAACCTGATGGCCAACGACAAGGTCTGGCCCGCCATGGCCAAGGCATATCAGGAAACCAAGGGCGACCTGGCCGACCGCATGCTGGCGGCTCTGGAGGCGGCGCAGGCGGTGGGCGGAGATATCCGCGGGATGCAGTCGGCGGCGCTCATCGTGGTCAAGGCCAAGTCGTCCGGCAAGCCCTGGGAAGACCGCATCTTCGACCTGCGCGTGGATGACAGCGTGGAGCCGCTCAAGGAGCTGCGGCGCCTGGTGACGCTGCAGCGCGCCTACAACCACATGAACGCTGGAGACCTCGCCGTCGAGCACAAAGACAACGAGGCCGCGCTGCGCGAGTACGCCGCCGCAGAAGCGCTGGCGGCGAACGCGGAGGGCATCCCCACAAGCCGCCTGGCGGAGATGACCTACTGGCATGCCGTGGCGCTGGTCAATATGAAGCGCGTGCAGGACGCGCTGCCGCTGTTCGAGAAGGCCTTCAAGCTGCAGCCAAGCTGGCGCGAGCTGACGCCTCGGCTGCCCAAGTCCGGCCTGCTGCCGGATGATCCGCAACTGATCGAACGCATCGTGGGGCTGCCGCCGCTAGCCGAGTTGCAGCATCCGCCAGGACTAGCCGTATGTAGGGTCCTGCCGCACAAGAACTGCTACGGCGGGATGGGGCAGGATCGGGCAGGCCGGAACTTCCACTTCTGTACCTGCTAGGTTGGCGCTATTGTTCCTGCACTCCCGGCGTCTCTTCCAGCAGGTTGATTCGCTCCGGTTCGCCCTCGATTTCGACCTCGAGGATGTTGTATTGCCATTCGCCGGCTTGCTTGACCGCGTCCACGTGGATGGTGCCCTTGCCGCGCGGGCCAGAAATGGGAATGCCGATCTTGGCCTCGCCGTGCTCGGGCGTGACGTTGAACGAGCCGGTGAACATCCAGCCTTCTTCGATGGGTGTGCCCAGCTTCTGCACGACGGCGGGATTGGCGCGCGCTCGCGCCACAGACTCCTTGTAGATCTCCTCATTCTTCATCGAGCCGAACACCACGGCGAGGATGAGGGCGACGAAGGCGAAGATGAGCACGATGAAACCGAAGCAGCCCACGGGGACGACCCACTTCCAATTGCGTCCCAGCCAGCTCTTCTGGGGCACGCCGGGCAGGCCCGGCGAGACCGGACCGCCGGCAGGCTTTTCGCTCAGCAGGCGCCCGCAGCCGGGGCACACCGTGGAGCCCGCAGGAATGTCGATGCTGCAACTGGGACATTGCATGGGTCACCGCCCTCAAAAGGATGGGGCCGGACTGTACCGCGAATGGGGCCCCGAAGCAATGGGCGCATTGGTTTCGTGGACCTCTCTGTGTATGCTGGATATGCGGCGCAGCCGTTAGTGACGACTGACGACCGAAGACGACAACTGTGCTCCTCCACGGCATTTTCCCACCCATCACCACGCCGTTCTATCCGGATGGCGCGGTGTACTTCCGCAAGCTGGAGGCCAACGTCGAGCGCTATTCGAAGACTCCCGTCGCCGGGCTCGTGGTGCTGGGCTCGACGGGAGAGGCTCTGATGCTCAGCGACCAAGAACGGCGCGAGGTGCTGCGCGTGGCGCGCGAGGCCGCGGCGCCGGAAAAAGTGCTGATTGCGGGCACGGGGATCGAGTCGGCGAGCGAAACGCTGCGACTCACCGAATACGCCGCCGGGCTGGGCTACGACGTCGCCATGGTGCGCACTCCGCACTACTACAAGCGCCAGATGCAGCCGGCCAATATGCTGGCCTTCTATCGCACGGTCGCGGACCGCTCGCCGCTGCCGGTAATCATCTACAACTTTCCGCAGGCCACGGGGTATGACATCCCGGCGGAAGTGGTCATGGCGCTGGCCGAACATCCGAACCTGATCGGGATCAAGGAATCGAGCGGCGACGTAGCCAAGGTGAAGGCCATGGTGGAGGGCACTCGCCACGTGCGGCGTACCGCAACGGTGACCGAGGTCTTCGCCGCAGTGACGGGAAGGATGCTGTCGTCGCCGGCCGCGGCAGGAGACGCGGGGTTGATTGCAGCTTCGGTCCTCACGGGCGAGGGCGGAGGCGCAGCCGTCCAGGCGCCTCCGATTCGGAAAACCCGCACAAAAGAGGTCGGCTTCCAGGTGCTGGTGGGCTCGGCGCAGACCTTGAAGGATTCGCTCGACGTAGGCGCCGTGGGAGCCATCCTGGCGTTCGCCGACTGCGCACCCACCGCCTGCTACGAGATCTACACCGCCTGGAAGGAAGACGACCAGGCGCTGGCCAAGGAGAAGCAGCAGCGCATCGCCGAGGCGGCGAAGAAGATCGTGGGTGAGTTCGGGATTCCCGGCGTGAAATACGCCATGGACTTCAACGGCTACTACGGCGGGCCTCCGCGGTTGCCCCTGCTGCCGCCCACGGCGGATGTCAGGCAAGAGATTGAGCGGCTGCTGGCCGGGATCAGGAACTGAGCGTGGAGCGCCGACCTAAGGCCACACGAACGAATGTGCTGCCCGCCACCCCGCGCCGCCGGATGTCTCCAGGCGCGAACCGGCCGGTCCTGTTGCCGGTTTCCCAGGAGATGAAGCACTGGGCGGCCATGCTGGGCGGAGAACTCGAAACCTGGCCCGGCGTAAGCACCAAGCCCATGTTCGGATTCCTCAGCTTCTATCGCGGCAAGACCATCTTCGCCGCCCTGCCCAAGACGCGCTCCGTGGGCTCGTCCCACTCGTTCATGTTCCGGGTAGGTGAAGACTCCCGGCTGAAGGCCAGGGCCGCGCAGGATTCGCGCATCGGATCAGCGGACATCTCGAAGTCGCGCTGGCTGACCTTCGAGGTGCAGTCTGAGGCCGACCTGCGGGATGCCCTCACCTGGCTCGACCAAGCCTACCTGGCGGCCGGCAAGCCGCGCTTGACGAAACGGGGACGCAAGGCCTAGAATATCGAACGTTCGTTCGAGTAGCCTTGCCCACTGCTGCCACTCATCGCTCCGAATCTGCTGTCCTCGCCGACCGCCGGTTTGACCGGCGTCTTGCCGAAATCCTGGCCCACGCCACCGAGGTCTTCTGCCAGAAGGGCTATGAAGGCGCTTCCATGCGCGACCTCTCCCGCGCCACGGGCACGTCGCTGGCCGGCCTCTATTACTACTTCGAGAGCAAGGAGAAGCTGCTCTACCTCATCCAGAAGCACACCTTCTCCACCATCCTGGAACGTTTGCAGGAGCGCCTGGAAGGGGTGAAGGATCCGGAGCAGCGGGTGCGCGTGCTGGTGGAGAACCACCTCGACTATTTTCTGGCGAACGGGGCGGCCATGAAGGTGCTCTCCCACGAGGCCGATGTGCTGAAGAACGCCTACGGAGCCGAGATCGCCGCCATCAAGCGCCAGTACTACCGCACGGCGATGGAGCTGCTGGAAGACCTGAAGCGCTCCCAGGGGCTAGAATTCAATGCGCGCATCGCGGTGCTGAGCCTGTTTGGCATGATGAACTGGATCTACACCTGGTATAACCCGCGCGTGGACGCCGGCGCCGGAGCACTGGCCCGGCAGATGGGCGATCTATTCTTGCGCGGCATTCTGGGCTCTGGTCGCGCCCGGCGCAACGGCCGGCGCTGAGCGACATTTCCACCCTGGATACAGGGAATCTTGGGAAGGAGTTTTTCGATGGTGACCGCAACGGAAACTGCAGCGAAGCCGCTCATCAATTATCGCGTGGAGCAGGGCGTGGCTGTGATCGAGATGAACGATCCCCCGGCCAACACCTACACCTACGAGATGAACCGCCAGCTCGACGAAGCCATCCTCAAGGCGCGTATGGCGAACGACGTCCACGTCATCGTCCTGACCGGCGCGGGAGACAAGTTCTTCTCCGCGGGCGCCAACATCAAGATGCTGGCCAGCGTGGATCCTGTTTTCAAGTATTACTTCTGCCTGCATGCCAATGAGACGCTGCTGCGCCTGGAGCACACGCCCAAGCTGGTGATCGCCGCGCTGAACGGGCACACCGTGGGCGGCGGCCTGGAGATCGCCATGGCTGCGGACCTGCGCATTGCGCGGCGCGATGCCGGCAAGATCGGCCTGCCGGAGATCAACCTGGGCGTGCTGCCTGGCACCGGCGGAACGCAGCGGCTGTCGCGCATCGTCGGCAAGTCCAAGGCCATCGAGCTGATGGTGACCGGCAACACCTTCTCCTTCGAGGAGGCCAAGGAGTTGGGCCTGGTGAACGACATCTTCGAGCGCGAAAACTTCATGGAGAGCGTGATGGAATACGCCCGCCAGTTCTGCCCGCCCAACAAGGCGGCCATGGCGGTGGGCCACATCAAGCGCTCGGTGCAGACCGGCTGGGAGATTCCGCTGGAGTCGGCGCTGGCCGTCGAGCGCGAGCTGCAATCGCTGCTGTTCAAGAGCCAGGACGCCAAGGAAGGCCTGAACGCCTACGTGGAGAAGCGTCCGGCGGAGTTCAAGGCAAGGTAGATGAAAGCCTTCACAGTCTCCTTGAATGGCAGGAGGTTGTGCACCGCGGGCGTGGGCGGTGACGGCGTCCTGACTGCGATAGTGGCTTTCGTCGCTGGCCACCGCGACGAAGAGTTGAACGTGAGCGTGGGCGGCCTGCGCACTGCGGGCCAGCACGCACACGTCGATTGGGTAAAGAAAAACCTGAAGGTTGGCGACGAAGTACACGTGAAGATTGTCGAGACAGTCTCCATAGACCGCCCCGTCCGAACGAAGCGTCGGAATCGCGCAGCGGAGATGAGGGCCGACAAGCGCTTCGTTCGGGAGGGCGCTAAGAAGTACGGATGGAAGATCGTCAAGAGGACGGCAAGTTCCCACTGAAAGGCAAGTGAATGATTGCAGCCACCAAAGCGAAGCTCGAGCCCGGCAAGCTGCTCATCGGCGGCGAGTGGCGGGACTCTTCCGACGGCAAGACGTTCGAGACCGTGAACCCCGCCACGGGCGAAGTGCTCACGCACATCTCCCAAGGGACAGTGCAGGACGTGGACGCGGCGGTCGCGGCGGCGCGCAAGGCCTTCGACGACGCGAACGGCCCGTGGCAGAAGATGACGGCTAGCGAGCGCGGCAAGGTGCTGTGGCGTATCGCCGACCTCATCGAGCGGGACATCGACGAGATCGCCGAGATCGAAACCCTCGATAACGGCAAGCCCATTTTCGAATCCCGCTACGTGGATGTGCCCACCGTGGCTGAGGTCTTCCGCTACTACGCCGGCTGGGCTACGAAGATCCACGGCGAGACCATCAACTCGCGCGCCAACGCTTTTACCTACACCCTGCGCGAGCCAGTGGGCGTGGTGGCGGCCATCGTGCCGTGGAACTTCCCCCTGCTGCTGGCAGCCTGGAAGATCGCTCCGGCGCTGGCGACTGGCAATACCGTCATCTGGAAGCCGGCCACGCAGACGACGCTTTCCGCGCTGCGCATCGGGAAACTGATGCTGGAGGCCGGTGTGCCCGCGGGTGTGGTGAACATCCTGCCGGGACAGGGCTCGGTAGTCGGCATGGCCCTGGTGAAGCATGCCGGCGTGGACAAGGTCGCGTTCACCGGCTCGACCGTGGTGGGCAAGGAAGTGATGCGCAGCGCGGCCGACACCGTGAAGCGTCTGACGCTCGAACTGGGCGGCAAGTCGCCGAACATCGTCTTCGCCGATGCCGACATGGAAGCCGCCATTCGCGGCGCCGCCAACGGCATCTTCTACGGCAAAGGCGAAGTCTGCGCCGCGGGTTCCCGCCTGTTCGTGGAGAAGAAGGTCCACGACCAGTTCATGGAGAAGCTGGTGGACCGCACCAAAAAGCTCAAGCCCGGGGACCCGCTCGATCCCAAGACCCGCCTGGGCGCCATCGTCAGCGAACAGCAGATGAAGACTGTGCTGGGCTACATCGAAAAGGGCAAGCAGGAAGGCGCCAGCCTGGTGGCCGGCGGCAGCCGCGCGTCCGTGGACGGCGGCCAGGGCTACTTCATCGAGCCCACGATCTTCGATGCCGTGGATAACAAGATGACCATCGCCCAGGAAGAAATCTTCGGTCCGGTGCTGGCCACCATCAGCTTCGAAGATCCCGAAGAAGTCGCTGCCATGGCCAACCAGAACATCTACGGTCTGGCGGCAGCGGTCTGGACCAACGATATCAAGAAGGCGCACACCGTGGCGCGCCGGCTGAAGGCGGGCACGGTATGGGTGAATGCCTACAACCTGTACGACGTGGCGCTTCCGTTCGGCGGTTACAAGCAGTCCGGATTCGGCCGCGAGCTGGGCATGCACGCCATCGAGCACTACACGGAGCTCAAGAGCGTGTGGGTGAATCTGTAATGTAGGAACTGTAGAGACGTTGCTTGCAACGTCTCCGCGAGAACTGACGGTAAGGAGACGCAGCAAGCTGCGTCTCTACGAAGAAAGAGGATAGAAAGCCAGATGCCGGGAAGAGTCTTCAAGATCGGAACCTTCAGCGATTGGGCGGGCCTGTTCGAGGAGTGGCGCAAGGAGATCGGCGTCAACCCCAAGGAGATCGCCGAGTTCAAGTTCGAGACCCTGTACGGGGCCATCGAGACCAACGAGATCCAGTTCGGCCACTACAAGGGGCGGCCGAAATGGGAGAACGTGCGCCAGATGCCCACGCAGAACATGCGCGACGCCCTGCTGAACATGATCGTCTACCAGGGCGACACCGAGTTCGCCAGCGTCGAGCAGCAGCGCTTCCTGTTCGAGACCGCGCCCAGCGACTACGATCGCAAGGCGCTCACCCGGGTGATGATCGAAGAAATGCGCCACGGGTGGCAGATGTGCGCCCTCCTGATCGAGCACTTCGGCCAAACCGGCAAGGTGGAAGCGCAGAAGATGCTGGAGCGCCGCGCCTTCGAGAACAAGCGCCTGCTCAACGCCTTCAATGAGAACGTGGACAACTGGATGGACTTTTTCACCTACACCGACTTCGTGGACCGCGACGGCAAGTTTCAGCTCCAGATGCTGAAGTATTCCGGCTTCGCTCCGCTGGGACGTTCCATGTCCTACATGCTGCGCGAGGAGGCTTTCCACATGGGCACCGGCAACGACGGGATCCGCCGCGTGGTGGAAGCCGGGGTCGTGCCGGGCTGGTTGATTCAGAAGTATCTGAACAAGTGGATATCGGAGTCCTACGATCTGTTCGGCACGGACAACTCGTCGTCCGCGCACTGGGCGTACGTGTGGGGCATCAAGGGACGCTATGACGAACCCGCCAACAAACTGGAGCCGCAACTGGACGACCTGAACGACTACAACCGCCAGCTCTACCGCGACGAGGTTGCCGGCCTGGTGGCGCGTTTCAACAACAGTCTGAAGCCGGGACAGCCGAGGCTCTACGCGCCGCACATCAGGTTCAACCGCACCATCGGGCGCTGGGCCAACCAGAGGTTCCACCCGCAGACCGGCGAGCCGGTGGAAGAGAAGGCCTACGAACAGCAGCTTCCCGAATGGCTGCCCACGGCAGCGGACAAGAAGCTGCTGCTGGAGATCATCGGTTCGGAGAAGGGCTGGATTGCGCCCAAAGAGGGCGGCCGCGACCCGCTGGCGACCATCGGGGAAGTGCGCAAGGCCGCGATTCAGTAACGCGCCGCGAGGACCGGGAAGCTGAGGGGCACGGCACGGTCCGTGCCCCGTTTCACAAGGCAGAGACAAGATCGGCCGTGACCACGACTTCCATTCCCGACGTCTCCGCCCGCTCCGGCTACACGCTGGGTGAGCTGATGGTGGCCGCGGCAGCGCGCGAGATCCGCGACGGCGAGATCGTCTTCGTCGGCATGCGCCTGCCGCTCATCGCCTTCGTGGTGGCCAAGAAGACGCACGCTCCCAGCGCCATCGGCCTGTTTGAGAATGGCGTAGTGCGCTCCACCCCGGCCCAGGAGCTTATCTACACCATGGCCGACCCGCCCAATCTGCTGGGCGCAACCCAGTGCCTGGATATGCTGAGCGTGATGAGCCTGCTGCAATCGGGACGCGTCGACCTGGGCTTCCTGGGCGCAGCCGAGGTGGACCGCTTCGGCAACCTGAACTCCACCCGGGTCGAGAACAAGAACGGCTTCGTGCGGCTGCCGGGTTCGGGCGGAGCGTGCGACATCGCTTCGCTGGCGCAGCGCTTCGTCGTCCTGCTGGAACACGACAAACGGCGGCTGCCGGAGCGCGTCAGCTATGTGACCAGCCCAGGCTACGGAGACGGCCGCGGGTGGCGCGAGCGCGCCGGCCTGCCACGCGGAGGTCCCAGCGCCGTCATCACCAGCAAAGCTGTGCTGCGCTTCGGCGAGGACGGTGAGGCCTTCCTTGACTCCGCGCATCCCGGCGTCACCGTGGAGGACGTGCGGGCGAACACTGGGTGGAACCTGCGTGTCGCCGAGCGCATATCCGTCACCCCGGAGCCCTCGGCCGCCGAGCTCAAGGCGATTCGCGAGTACGATAAGAAGGGATTCTGGACGAGGTAACTGACATGGCCGCAACCCCACTGACCCGCATGACCCACACGAAGATTTGCCTCGAGCTGGCGCCGCCCGTGGCGCGCATCAAGCTCAGTAATCCGCCGCTCAACGTCATCGACATCCCCATGATGGATGAGTTGAAAGAGGCGCTGGCAGAGATCGAGCAGCGCGCCGACATCAGCGTAATCGTCTTTGCAGGTTCGGAGAAGGCCTTCTCCGCCGGCGTGGATGTCGCCGCGCACACCCCGGAAAACGTGCGTGACATGCTGACCCGCTTCCACGCCGCCATCCGCGCCATCGTGGCCAGCCGCAAGGTCACCGTCGCCGCCGTGCGCGGCCTGTGCCTGGGAGGCGGCGCCGAGCTGGCCATGGTCTGCGACCTGGTCTACACCGCGGACGGCGCCACCTGGCAGTTCCCGGAGATCAAGCTGGCCTGCTTCCCGCCGGTGGCCGCTGTGGCCCTTTCGGCGCTCATCGGCCAGAAACGGGCGGCGGAACTGGTGCTGACCGGCCGTTCGCTCAAAGGGCCGGAGGCCGCGGCCATCGGGCTGGCCAACGGCGTCACTGCCGAAGACGACCTCGAGGCGATGGTCCAGCAGGCCGTCCATCACCTGGAGCAGTTGAGCCCGGCCGCGCTGGCCGTGACCAAGAAGGCTTTCTACGCCTGGGACGCCATCCACTTCGACAAAGGTCTGGCCAAGGCCGAGCAGGTCTACTTCGAGGAACTGATGAAGACCGAGGATGCCGTTGAGGGCATCCAGGCGTTTTTGGAGAAGCGCAAGCCGGTGTGGAAAGGGAAATAGGTGACGCGTAGGCGAACAATCGTCGTCGATTCTGACGCCATCACGACGAGTATGTTCGCAGCGCTTTTCGTGCTCACTGTACTGGCGATGGTTTCGAGTGTTTGGGAGCTGATTGACGGGGTATTCCCGATACGATCCGTAAACAAGAATACGTACTTGAGTGCGGTGGTTGGCCTGTTTGGGTTGTACGGCTTTAGACACTCTCGCTTACTTCAGCTCGCATGTGGTCTGATGCTCGTCGGCGCGTCTGTAAGGCTGGCGCTTCACTGGGCAGGTGCCTCTGGCGACGCGCAGAAGCTCGCTGCCGCTGGCCTGACCCTCCTCAGCATTATGCTATTCATGACGTTTTCGAGCTTTTTCATTCAGTACTTTAGAGCGAGAGTTCGCGTGGTGAACGATTCTGACGAGGGGCTGAATTGAGCAAGCTCTTCCCCCTGCACGATGCCATCGCCGAGCACGTCCCTGACGGCTGCTCGCTTGCCATGGGGCTGCAGCTGGAGCAGATGTTGAGGCGGTTTGCGGGCGTGAGCATAGCCGAAGGCGAAGCGGGAGCCCGCAGCCGAAATCCTGAGCAGAGCGAGGGAACTCTATCATGTCCAAGCTGATGACGATGCGCGAGGCGATAGCCGAGCACATCAGTGATGGAACCCACATCGCTTTTGGCCTGCAGTTGGAGCAGATGATTCCTTTTGCCGCTGGCCACGAGATCATCCGCCAGAAGAAGCGCGGGCTGACGCTTATCGGGCCGATTTCGGATGTGCTGTTCGACCAGCTCATCGGCGCCGGTTGCGTGGAGCGCGTCATCGCTGCCTGGGTGGGCAACGTGATGATGGGTTCGGCCTACAACTTCCGCCGCGCCGTCGAGTCGGGCAGCGTCAAGGTCACAGATATGACCAATTTCGGTGTCGCGCTGGCTCTCCAGGCGGCCGCCATGGGAGTTCCGTTCCTGCCCGCGCGTACCGCTCTGGGCTCGGACGTCGCCCGTGACAACGAATTCTTCACGGAGTTCAACTCGCCCTTCACGGGAGAAAAGCTACACGCGGTTCGCGCTATCGTCCCGGATGTCGCCATCGTCCACGTGCAGCGCGCCGACGCAGAGGGCAACGCCCACTGCTGGGGCAACTTCGGCGTGATGCTGGAAGGAGTAAGGGCGGCACGGCGCGTCATCGTGGTAGCGGAGAAGATCGTCGAGCCGGAAGTGATTTCGAGCGATCCCAACCGCACCGTGATCCCCGGCTTCCTGGTCAGCGCCGTGGTCGAGTGCCCCTACGGGGCGCATCCTTCGCCGGTGCAGGGCTGCTACAAGCGGGACGACGCAGCTTTCCAGCAGTACCACGAGCAGACCAAGACTCCGGCAGACTTTGCGGCGTGGCTGGAGCGCTGGGTGCTAAGCGTTGCGGATCGAGGCGAGTACATGAACCGCATCGGCGCGTGTCGCCAGCAGGAGCTGGCGGTGGAGAAGCATGCCTACGCGGCACAAGTGGATTTTGGATATTAACGCTTGTCATTCCGAGCGAAGCGAGGAATCCCTCTGCTCGGAACGGCATGGCGGGAGTAGGGATCCCTCGGCTGCCTGCTTCCTCGCAAGGCTCGGTCGCAGGCGCTCGGGATGACAAGGGAACGAAAACGGACTTCGAGATCACACCCGAACAAGTGAAGGCCCTGGCCGAAAACGGGTCACGGTTCACGCTGCTCGACGTGCGTGAGCCCTGGGAAGTGCAGACGGCGAGCATCGCCGGCTCGACGCTCATCCCCATGTCGGACGTGCCCGCGCGGGCCCACCGGGAACTGGACCCGGAGGAGCACATCGTGGTCGTATGCCATCACGGCATCCGCTCCGCCAACGTATGCGCCTGGTTGCGGCAGCAGGGATTCGAGAAGGTGCAGTCCATGCGCGGCGGCATCGACCAGTGGTCGCGTACCATCGACCCCAAAGTGCCGCTCTATTGATTCTGAGAACTGAGAACCGAGAACTGAGAACTTGAAGAAGGAACTCATCGAACTGCGCGTGAACGGGCGTCGCCACGAACTGGCGGTCGAGCCCTCGAAGCTCCTGCTCGACGTCCTGCGCGAAGACCTGAAGCTTACCGGCTCCAAGCGCGGCTGCGACGACTCTTCCTGCGGCGCCTGCACCGTGCTGCTGAACGGCGTGCCGGTGCTTTCCTGCACCATGCTCGCCGGCAGTTGCGCCGGTGACGACCAGGAGGTGACGACCATCGAGGGCGTGGCCGAGCACGGCGCGCTGGCCGCCATCCAGAAGGCCTACGGTGACTGGGGCGGCGCGCAGTGCGGCTACTGCACTCCGGGCTTCCTGATGACCGTGAAGGCGCTGCTGGCGGCCAACCCGGAGCCCACCGACGACGAAATCCGCAACGCCCTCAGCGGCAACCTCTGCCGCTGTACCGGCTACACGCAGATGTACCAGGCGGTGAAGGCGGCAGTGGAGGCGGAGCAGAAGGGGAGAGAATCGGCGGTGAACCCATGACCTACGTGGTGGTCACCATCAAGAAGATTAAGGACCTCGAGGCGTTCCGTGAATATGCCGGCCGCGTGCGACCGCTCATTGAGCGGCACGGCGGCCGTTATGTCGCCGTGGACAGGGCGCCTGTCGTGCGCTCGGGCGAGTGGCCGTTTGTGCGCACGGTGATTGTTGCCTATCCCGATTTTGCGGCGGCACAGAGATGGTACGACTCCCCGGAGTACCAAGAGATCATTCCCATACGCATGCGGGCGATCGACGCCAACATCGCCATGGTGCGCGATCCCGAAGAGGCGGGAGTCGACATGGATCCCCGGAAGAGCGGAGCATGAGCCAATCTGCCATCAGCGAAAAAAGGGAAGTAGAGACGTTGCTGCAACGTCTCCCGGAAGACGCAGCGAGCTGCGTCTCTACGAGGGGCCAATGCCCGTAGCGGGTGTCGAGCGTTGAGCTGACAGCTAGTAGCCAGCAGCTAGGAGCTAGAGGCCGTAAAGCCAAGAGCCCGAAGCTAATGGCTCACAACCAAACGGTTAAGTCAAGATCGAGCAGAACATGAGCGATTTCTCCATCATCGGCAAATCCGTCGCGTTCGTGGACGCAGCGGAAAAAACCACCGGCTCGGGCAAGTACACGGACGACCTGTCGCTGCCCGGCATGCTGATCGGCAAGATCCTGCACTCGCCGCATCCCCACGCCCGCATCAAGCGCATCCATGCCTCGAAGGCCCTGGCGCTGGAAGGCGTCGTCGCGGTGGTGACCGGCCAGGATGCGCCCAACAAGTACGGCATCCTGCCCGTCGGCCACGACGAAACCGCGCTGGCCGTGGACAAGGTCCGTTACATCGGGGACAACGTGGCCTGCGTCGTCGCTGTCAGTGAGGCGGTGGCGGAACAGGCGCTGGAGCTGATCGAAGTCGAGTACGAAGTCCTGCCCGCGTATTTCGATCCGGAAGAATCCATGAAGGCCGAAGCCGACCTCATCCACGATCACAAGCCGCACAACATCGAGAAGGATTACCACCACGTCTTTGGCGATCCGGAAAAAGGCTTTGCGGAAGCCGATCACATCGCCGAGGCTCGCTTCATCGCCAACGAGGTGACGCACGCGGCCATGGAGCCGCACTCCACCCTGGCCTCGTTCGACTTCGACCCGCACACCGGCAAGCCCGGGCGCTTGACGGTGTGGTCTTCGACCCAGGTGCCGTACTACCTGCAGCACAAGCTTTCCATCGTGCTGGAGATGCCGATGGCGCAGATCCGCGTCATCAAGCCGCTGGTAGGCGGCGGCTTCGGCGGCAAGAGCGAAGTCATCCCGCTGGAGATCATCGCGGCGGTAGCGGCGCGCGCAGCCCGCGCGCCGGTCAAGATCACCTACACCCGCGAGGAAGTGTTCTGGGCGCACCGCGGTCGTCCGCGCACCATCATCGATCTGAAGACCGGCGTGAAGCGCGACGGCCGCATCACCGCCGTCGCTGCCAAAGTGATTCAGGATGGCGGTGCCTACTGCTCGTATGGCGTGGTGACCATCCTCTATTCGGGCGCGTTGCTGGGCGCGCTCTACGACATCCCCAACATCCGCTATGACGGCTATCGCGTGCTCACCAACAAACCCGCCTGCGGGGCCATGCGCGGCCACGGCACCGTGAACGTGCGCTTCGCTTTCGAGTCGCAACTGGATGAGATTGCCGCGGCGCTCAAGCTGGACCCGGCCGAGATCCGCCGCGTCAACCTGCTGCGGCCGCCTTGCATCACGGTCAACGGGCTGCGCGTGCAGAGCTACGGCCTGCCGGAATGCATCGAGAAGGTGGTAGAGCGCTCGGCCTGGCGGGAGCGCCGGGGCAGGCTCGGCCGCGGGCGCGGCCTGGGCCTGGGTTGCAGCCACTACGTCAGCGGCGCGGCCAACTCCATCATCCGTTCGGACATGCCACACTCCACCGTGAACATCAAGGTGGACCGCGACGGCGGCGTTGTGGTCTACACCGGGGCGTCCGAAATTGGCCAGGGGTCGGACACCATGACCGCGCAGATTGCCGCCGAAGTCCTGGGCTGCTCGCTCTCGCGCATCAAGATCGTCGCCGCCGACACTGACCTTACGCCCATCGACATCGGCTCGTACTCCAGCCGCGTTACTTTCATGGCCGGCAACGCCACCATGCGCGCCGCCGACGAGGTGAAAAAGCAGATCGTCGCTGCCGCCGCGCGCAAGATGAACTGCGCCCCCGAAGACGTCGTGATGCGCAACGACCTGGTTTTCAAGAAAGGCATGGCGGAAAGCGCGGCGCAAACCGAGGCTCGCATCGCCCGCGAGCAGGCGGCCGGCCGCGTGGAAGAAGGCCAGATCCTGCGCGGCTCCCTGCAGCAGAAACGCAAGGAAGAAGGCCCCAAGGACTGGATGACTTTCGAGGAAGCGGTGGTTGCAGCCATCGACTTCCACGGCGCTCTCACCGGAACCGGTTCCTATGCGCCGCCGCAGGAAGCGCGCGGCGGCAAGCACAAAGGCGCGGGCGTGGGGCCGTCGCCGGCCTACTCCTATGCCGCGCAGGTGGCCGAGGTCAGCGTCGATGAAGAAACCGGCGTCGTAACCGTGCACAAGATCTGGGCCGCGCACGATTGCGGACGCGCCCTCAACCCCGTCTCCGTCGAGGGCCAGGTCATTGGGTCCGTCTGGATGGGACTGGGCCAGGCGCTCCAGGAAGAAATGGTCTGGAAAGACGGCCTGCTGATGAATCCCGGCCTGCTCGAATACCGCTCACCCTCGGCAGTGGAGTCGCCGGAGGTCGAATGCATCATCGTGGAGAGCGTGGACCCGGAAGGTCCCTTCGGCGCAAAAGAATGCAGCGAGGGCTCTCTGGCCGCGACCATTCCCGCCATCGCCAACGCCATCTACGACGCCGTGGGCATTCGCCTGCATGAAGCGCCGTTCACGCCCGAGCGGGTGCTGGCGGGGCTGCGCGCCCAAAAGGGCGCAAAGAAACTCGACCTGACGGAAGGCGTCGACCCCGCAGCTCCAACCAGGTTCCGCGAGCACGGTGGCGCATTGTGGTATCGCGGCAAGGGCCCGGAGCGCCACCCGGACGATCCGGCACGACGCTTGCAGACAACAAACGAGTCGACGGGCGAGTAGACAATGGGTCCCTCAACTATCGCGCTACTGAAGGCGTACCTGCCTGGTTTCGAGCCGGAGGTGGTCACTGGGCCACACGGCTGGGAGACAGTGTACCTGCCACGCGCTTCAGGAGCCGATTATGCGTTCTCGGTTCATGAGGAACCAGGTGGGGAGCGGCAGATCGGAGCGGATAGGACAGGCGGCAGGCCCGGGGAATACTTCTGGTGGTATCCGTTCGAGATGGCTCAATTCCGTGGTGATGCCGAGGAGCTAGCGGAGGCGTACCTGGATGCATTGAAGCGGTTGATCTGTCACGAAACCCAGATAGTTCAGAAAAAGGGGCTAGTGTGGTGGAGCCTTGCCTGCGAGTACCTCGAAGACGGGAAGTGGAAGAAGCTCAGTGGCCACTTGGGGCTTCGTTTGTTCATTAGTGCTCCTACTATGACAGGACGAGTCGCAATCTATCGGTCCATGCCATTGGCGAAGGGCATGCACGCATGAGCCTCCCTGAATTCAAGCTGCTGCGCCCTCGCACCATGACTGAGGCGGTCGACCTGCTCGGCACGCACGCTCCCGACGTCCAGATCATTGCTGGCGGCACCGACCTCATCCCCTCGCTGCGCCAGCGCCTGTTCGCCCCGCGGTACGTGCTCGACATTCGCAGCATCGCCGAACTCAACGGCATCCGCGTCATTCCCGGCCAGGGCGTGGAGATCGGAGCGCTCACCACGCTCACCGCGATCGAAGACTCCGAATTTCTGCGCCGCAACTATCCCGTGCTGCGCGAGGCGGCCATTACCGTGGCTTCGCCCATCCTGCGCAACATGGGGACCATCGGCGGGAACATCTGCCTGGACACGCGCTGCCTCTGGTACAACCAGTCGCTCGCCTGGCGCAAGTCTTGCGGTTTCTGCATCAAGAAGGATGGCGACCTCTGCCACGTGGCGCCCGGCGGCGCCAAGTGCTGGGCGGCGTTCTCGGGCGATACGCCTCCCGCACTGCTTTGTTTGAGTGCAGAGATCGAGCTAGCGAGCCCGCGCGGCACCCGCCGCTTACCACTGCGAGATTTCTACACCAACCTGGGCGATGCGCGCATCCAATGCGAGCGGGACGAGCTGCTCACCCGCGTGTTCCTGCCGGAGACTATGGCGGGCTGGCGAGGCGCCTACATGAAGCTGCGTATTCGCGGTTCTATCGACTACCCGCTGGCGGGCGTCGCGGTGGCGCTCAAGAAGTCGAACGGCACGGTCGAGGACGCGCGCGTGGCCATCACCGCCGTCAATCCAGCGCCGTTGCTGGTGCCGCAAGCCGGCGATGCCCTGGCCGGGAAAAAGGTGGATGAGCACGTGGCCGAAGTGGTCGGCGAGCTGGCGGCCCGGATTGCCAAGCCGCTCACCACCTCGGCGCTGACGCCGGAGTATCGCCGCGAGATGATCCGGGTATTCGCCAAGCGTGCTGTCCTGGCCGCCGCCCGGGGTTAGAGGGGATAACCGTCGCACTAAATGTAAGGAGGAGAGTCGTGGACGCAAGCAAGCAGTGGAAGTTCTGCAGTTTTGCAATCTTGATGGTGCTGGTGCTTTCGACCCTGGCCGCGGCGCAGGATTCGCCTGTGTCGGACCCCACCGTGCCCGCGAACTATGACAAGGAATTCGCCCTCCGCTATCTGGCCGAGACGCGGGAGAAGTTCCTGGCCTCGATCAACGGCCTGAGCGAGGCGCAGTGGAAGTTCAAGCCTGCGGCGGACCGCTGGTCGGTGGGTGAAGTCTCGGAGCACGTCACCAAGGCGGAGGAGATGTTCCAGGGCATGGTGCGCAAGATGATGGAGTCGCCCGCGGACCCAGCCCAGGCGAAAGAGGCCACCCTCAAGGAGGCCAATATCGTTAAGATGGTTCCCGATCGTTCCACCAAGTTCCAGGCGCCGGATCCGCTCAAGCCGACCGGCCGCTGGCCGACGCAAACCGCACTGGTCGCCGATTTCGAGCGCATGCGCAAGGAAAACGCCGACTACCTGGCCGCAAATTACGACGGGATGAGGCAGCGTGTGCAGGCCGGCCCGCCGGGCACCATGGACGGCGTCCAGTGGATGGTCTTCATGGCCGCTCACCTCAAACGTCATACGGCGCAAATCGAGGAAGTGAAGGCCGACCCCGCCTTCCCGAAGAAGTAAGTGCTAGGATACCGGCGCCCGGGCTGCACTATGCCGGGCGCCGCCACTCTTATGGGGTGACGGTTTTTCTAACCACTGACCACTGACCACTGCCTTGATCACTGACTGCCACGTCCACATCATGCCCATGCACCTCTTCAAGCCGGAGGCCATGGCTGCCATGAAGAGGAAACGCAGCGACTTCGAGCACATTGAAGCCCTCTGCCGCTCGCCCAAGGCCTTCCTCGAGCATCTGGACGCAGTGGGCGTGGAGCGCGCCGTCCTCATCAATTACGTAGCGCCGGAAGTCATCGGGCTCACCTCGGAGGTCCACCATTTCGTCGCCCAGTATGTAAAAGAAGACCCGCGGCGGCTCATTCCCTGCGGCGGGTTGCATCCGCGCCACAGCGCCAACGTCCTGCGGGATGTTGAAGAACTCCTGCGGCTCGGCATCCGCATGTTCAAGATCCACCCCCCACACCAGCTCCTCTATCCGAACGATTACCTGAAGGGCGTCAAGGAGCTGGAGATCATCTATCGCGCCGCCGAGGCCAACGGCATCCCGGTCATGGTCCATACCGGAACTTCCATCTTCCCCGGCGCCCGCAACAAGTACGGCGACCCTATTTACGTGGACGATGTCGCGGTCGACTTCCCCAAACTGAAGGTCCTTTTGGCGCACGGGGGCCGCCCCCTGTGGATGGAAACGGCCTTCTTCCTGGTCCGGCGGCACCCGAACGTTTATCTCGATATCAGCGGCATCCCGCCCAAGGCCTTGCTGCGCTACTTCCCGCGCCTGGAGGAAATCTCTTCCAAGACGCTGTTCGGCACAGACTGGCCCGGCCCGGGCGTCCCGGACATGAAGAAAAATCTCACCGACTTCCGTGCCTTGTCGCTCCCGGAGGCTGTCAAGGAGCAGATTCTCAGCCAGACCTCACTCGCCATCTGGCCCGGCTGAGCAGGGTGGGGAAACGGGGTTGCCACGGTGGGAGAGCGGGGCTTGGTGGCTCGGGCCTTTAGGTCCGACTCGCGCAGCGACCCCGCGTCCCGAGCGCATGAAGAAGGGCTTTAGCCCGGGGATTTGCAGATCTGTCCTTCGTGGAAAACCCTACTGCCTTCGCGTCCTTCCCCTCCGCGCCGGCCTCGGTTTCACGCCCAGCAGTTCATCCGCCAGCCCGGTCGCTCCATACACCTTGCGCAGCGCCTCCTGGATGGCGCGAACGTCCACGGCGATGGCCCTTCCCAGCTTGTCGGAGTAGGCGAAGTTCCACGAAAGGGAATAGATGTTGCCATCGAAGATGATGCCCACGAGCTCTGCGGCGGTATTCACCACCGGGCTGCCGGAGGAGCCGCCGATGATGTCGGCCGTCGAAACGAAGTTGAACGGCGTGGCCGCCCGCAGCCGGGCACGGTTCTTGGTCCAGCTTTCCGGCAGCTTGTAGGGCGGCTGGTTGCCGTGGTCGGCTGCATGCTTGAACGCGCCGCCGATTGTGGTGAAGAAGGGAACCGGCTTGTTGTTCTCCGTGTAGCCGCGCACCGCGCCATAGCTCAGGCGCAGGGTAAAGGTGGCATCGGGCGGCTCGGCCGTCCCGCTGATGCTGAAGCGCGCCTTTGCCAGACGCGCTCCCGCCTGGCGCAGCACGGAGTCCACATTGTCGTCGTAGGTCTTGCGGGCGGCCCGCGCTTCACGATCGATGTCCCGCATCAGGACGATCAGCGGATCTTTGCTGTCCTCCACCGCCTTCTTGCCGCCTTCATAGAGCTGGCGTCGCACGTTCACGTCCTGCAGCTGCGTGCCTTCGATGGCCGCGTGCGCCACCTGCTCCGGCGACTGTCCCTTCAGCACCCGCTCCACCACCACGTTGCGTGCGCCCATCTGCTCCCGCATCTCGTTCAGCGAATGGGCGAGCATCGCCGTCTCCAGAGACTTGTAGACGGGTGCCGTGGAGAACAGGTCCAGCTCCAGCGAAGGCAGGGCGGAATCGCGGTACTCCCGCAAGCGTTCGCTGTTGGGCCGCGGCCGCTCGCTGGCTGCACGCACCAGGGTGCGCGCGTAATCGGCCAGTTTCCCGCGGAATCCGGCCCGCCGCTCCAGGAAGATGTAGGAGAGAAAGATGGTCCGGTAGGTGTCCATCGCGCGGTCGATGTCCTTCCACGCGTCGCCCACTTGTTTCTTCAGCTCCGGGTTGGCGTCAATCGCCGCGCGCAACCGGTCTTCGTCGGCCTGCTTGGCGGCCATGATTTCCGCATTGTTCAGTCCGTCCTGGTAGCCGGTCACCGCCTTCAGTGAGTTCTCCAGGCTGTCCAGGTCGTCCTTGGCGATGCGCGCGTTCTCCTCCGACTCCGACGAAAACTTGCGCAGCATCTCGATGCGTCCCCGGTAGGACGCCAGACTGAACGGGTAGAAGACGTCACGCAGGAATTCCAGCTCGTCCATGGCCTTCAGGCGCCCGGTCGAGCCGGGATGCCCGGAAACGAAGATGAGATCGCCCTCCCTCAACGGCTTCGCTGACCACTTCAAGTAGTGGTTCAGGACGACGGGCTTATCGTCCTCATAAACACGGAAAAAGGCCACGTCCAGATCGTATCGGGGGAAATTGAAGTTGTCGGGGTCCCCGCCGAAGAACGCAATGTCCTGCTCGGGCGCGAACACCAGCCGCACATCGGTGTACTTGCGGTAACGATAAAGGTGATACGCGCCCCCGGAGTAGAAGGTCACGACGTCGCAGCGCAGGCCGGTCTGCTTGACGCAATCGGCCTCAAGGGTTGCCATGGCCGCTCGCTGCGCCCGGCCCGCCTCGGCGTCGTTCATGCCCGGCTTGACGGCGGCGTTCACCTGCGCCGTCACATCCTGCAAGCTGCCCAGTACGTTGAGTTCCAGGCCCGGGCACTTGGCCTCTTCCGCCCGGCTGCGCGCCACGTACCCGTTCTTCAGGAAGTCCTTGCCCTCCGACGAGAGCTGGTGGATGCACTCCGCCGCGACGTGATGGTTGGTGAATACCAGCCCATCGGCCGAGACGAACGAGCCCGACCCGCCGTTGTTGAAGCGCACCGACGATAACCGCAAATGGTCCAGCCATTCCTGGCTCGGCCTGAACTTGTGCCGCGCCTGGAGCTGTTCCAGGGGCGGCGCGCTGAACAGCCACATCCCTTCATCGGCCACGGCTGCGGCCGGGAGCAGGCCAAGACAGAGCAGGCAGGCGACGATTCTCATAGGGGATTCCCGACTCGGCATCAGGGTTTGCGCCTCCGGGGAGCCCACTATACAGGGCCTCCAAACAGCCTCGCAAACAGGGAGAACACAGGCCTGTGACTGCCGTCACTTCGCGAAGTGCCCCGATTTGGAGTATAAAAAAGGGAGTAGCGCAGCGCCCGATTGCGCGCTCGAGCTGAGGCAACGTTATGACTACCGCAACGGCGGCCAAAGGGCTGGAAGGAATCGTCGCAGCCAATTCCAGCATTTGCTATATCGACGGGGAGCGCGGCATCCTCGCGTATCGTGGATATGACATCCACGACCTCGCCGACAACTCCTCCTTCGAAGAGACCTGCTACCTGTTGTGGTTCGGCAAGCTGCCCACGCGCAGCGAGCTCGACGACTTGAAGGCGCATCTTGCGGCCGAACGCAAGCTCGACCCGGCCATCATCAGCCTGTTGCGGCAGGCGCCGCGCAGCGCCGTCCCTATGGAGGTGCTGCGTACCGCGGTCTCCGCGCTCTCCTTCTACGATCCGGACGCCCACCACAACGACCCGGTCGCCAATCTGCGCAAGACCTATCGCCTCACCTCGCAGATCGCCGAGATCGTCGCCGTCTACGATCGCGTCCGCAAAGGGCGCGCCGTGGTCGAGCCCGACCGCTCCCTGTCCCATGCCGCCAATTTCCTGCTCATGCTCAATGGCGAGAAGCCTTCTCCCACCGCCGAAAAGGCCATGGATGTGGCTCTCATTTTGCATGCCGACCACGAGCTGAACGCCTCCACCTTTGCTGCCCGCGTCACTGCGGCCACGCTTTCCGACATGCATTCCGCTATCACCTCGGCCATCGGCGCGCTCAAGGGGCCGCTCCACGGCGGCGCCAACGAAGAGGTGATGAAACTCTTGCATGCCATCGACGAGGCTGGCGAAGACCCGGTCGAGCACGTCAAGGCGATGCTGGCCAGGAAGCAGAAGGTGCCTGGCTTCGGCCATCGCGTCTACCACACCGAAGACCCGCGCGCTACCCATCTGCGCCAGATGTCCGACGATCTCGGCCGGTCCAGCGGCCAGCACAAGTGGTTCGAGATGTCCCGCAGGATCGAGGAGTTCATCAACCGCGAGAAGAAGCTCAACGCCAACGTCGACTTTTATTCCGCCTCCACCTACACGGCGCTGGGCCTCGATATCGACCTGTTCACGCCCATCTTCGCGGTGTCGCGCATCAGCGGCTGGACCGCCCACGTGCTGGAGCAGCACGCCGACAACCGCCTCATCCGCCCCCGCGCCGAGTACCAGGGCCCGCTGCCGCCGGTCCCGTACGTCCCCATCGACCGGCGCTGAGTAGCCGCGCCGGTCGCGCTTCAAACCCGACTCTCCGGGCGACCGTGTCAAAATATCCGGGTCAGACTGAACGGGAGTTGAGCCGCAGGAGAAAGCGATGAAGCGTACGTGGACCATCATCGGTGTTGCTGATGTTGCTCGCAGCTTCAAGTGGTACCAGGCGCTGTTTGGCCAGCCGGAAACGAATCCTGAACATGAGGACTTCGGGCAAATCCTGGACACCGATGGAACGGTCTTGCTTTGCCTTCACCAATGGGGAGCTCACGGACATCCGCCACTGACCAGTCCCGATCATGCGCCGCCTGGCAATGGACTGCTCCTGTTCTTCCGTGTGGACGACTTCAATGAGACGCTGGTTCGAGCGCGCGCCCTTGTCACTCGACTGGACGAGGAACCCCATTTGAACCCCAATACCGGCACCCGGGAATTCGCACTCCGTGATCCCGATGGGTATTACGTCATGGTCAGTGCGCTCGCTGCCGCCTAGCCTACATGCAAGCCGACGCCACTTCCCCACTTGGCTGCTTTGCGGCTTCAAGAATTCGGGACGGGCGCCGCGTCTCTGCGCATTGCCGTTCCGGCAAGGGTGGGAGACGAGCTGGCGCGAAGGCCGACGGGCACCGCGCGACCTCGCAGCGATTCCTCTTGACACCTTACGCTCATCGTGCTAATATTCAAGTGTTTGTATTATCTAGGAGAATACATCGAGGTGCACGACCTCTAACCCGTTTCCTTTGACTATTTTGCCTCTAACCCCTTTGCCTTGAATATTTTGCCAAACCCAAATCGGCCAAGCCCTTTGTTAAGACGATTTTGCAGAGAAATAGGGAGGGGGGAGGGTCACCAGCCGGGCCAGCCCCGCCGGGCGTAGAATATGAGCATGCGCCGCGTCTATCTCGATAACAACGCCACCACCCCCGTCCTGCCCGAGGTGTGGGAGGCCATGCGTCCCTATTTTGCCGATCAGTTCGGCAACGCATCCTCCATCCACCGTCACGGCCAGCAGACCCGGGCGGCGGTGGAACGGGCTCGGGAATCGGTCGCCGTGCTGCTCGGCTGCCGCCCCGCCGAGGTGGTTTTCACTTCCGGCGGCACCGAGGGAGACAACTTGGCGCTTTTCGGCCTGGTTGAGCCGGGCGATCATCTGGTCACTTCCACCATCGAGCATCACGCCGTTCTGCATTCCGCCAGGCAACTGGAGCAGCGCGGCTGCGAAGTCACCTTCGTTCCGGTGGATGGCCGCGGGCTGGTGGACCCCGACGACGTACGCCGGGCACTGCGGCCGAATACCAAGCTCATCTCCATCATGATGGCCAACAACGAAACCGGCGCCATACAACCAGTCGAGGAGATTGGCCGCATCGCTGCCGAAGCCGATGTCTACTTCCACACCGACGCTGTGCAGGCGGCCGGGAAGATTCCCCTTAATGTGCAGAAGATCGGATGCGACCTGTTGACCATCTCCGGCCACAAGATGCACGCCCCGCAGGGAACCGGCGCGCTCTACGTACGCCGCGGGACGCTGTTGCGCCCGTTGTTTTACGGCGGCAATCACGAGCGCGGACGCCGCGCCGGCACCGAGAACGTGCCCGGCATCGTCGGTCTGGGCCGGGCGGCCGAGCTGGCCGGCGACAGCCTGCGCAACGGTCAGATGGCGCGCCTCCAGGAACTGCGCGACCGCATCGAAACCACCATACTCGCGGAATTCGAGGGCGTGGGTGTGAATGGCGCCGGGGCGCCGCGCGTCCCCACTACGACCAACATCTTCTTCGATTGGATTGAGGGCGAAGCCCTGGTGATTGCGCTCGACCTCAAGGGCCTGGCGGTTTCCACCGGAGCCGCATGCTCGTCTGGTGCGGTCGAGCCTTCCCACGTGCTGACTGCCATGGGCCTTGCTCCCGAGCGGGCGCGCGCCAGCCTGCGCTTCAGCTTGGGGAAACAGAACACGGCCGAGGACGTGGACTTTGCCCTTTCCGTCCTGCCGGAGGCCCTGGCGCGGCTGCGAGAACTCTCACCCGTGTACCAGAAGCGCCGGGCAACCGTCAGCACTTAGCAGTTAGCAATTAGCGCCTAGCCCTGGAGCGCAGGTGGCAGCCCCGGTCCCAGTCCCGGACATTAGAATGAAAGCTTAGGGGCTAAATGCTAACTGCTAATTGCTAATTGCTAGTTGCTTATTGCTTTTTGCTTATGGCTGCATCCACCATCGCCGTCGCCATGTCGGGCGGAGTCGACTCCTCGACCGTCGCAGCCTTGCTCCGCTCCGAGGGACACTCCGTCGTCGGGCTGACCATGCAGTTGTGGGACCAGCGCCGGCTGGCCGGATATCCCGGAATGCCGGAAGCTGTGCACGGGCGCTGCTGCTCCATCGACGACGTGCATGACGCGCGTCGTGTCGCCGAGGAGCTGGGGATCCCGCACTACGTTGTGAACCAGCAGGCGCGCTTCGAGCGCGATGTCGTCCGGCCCTTCGTCAACGAGTATCTGGCCGGACGCACGCCCATTCCGTGCAGTCTGTGCAACAACCACCTGAAGTTCGACCAGTTGCTGATCGTTGCGCGGCAGATCGGCGCCGAGCTACTGGCCACCGGCCACTACGCCCGCGTCGAGTTCGATTCCGCCGGCGGCCGCTGGTTGTTGCGTCGCGGCGCGGACGAAACCCGCGACCAGAGTTACTTCCTCTTCGGTCTCACCCAGGAGCAGTTGAGCCGCACGCGCTTCCCCTTGGGCAGCCTGCGCAAGACTGAAGTCCGCGAGCTCGCGCGGCGTCACGGCCTGGCCGCCGCTGATAAGCCGGATTCCCAGGAGATCTGCTTCGTTCCCGGCGGTGACTACAAGCGGTTCCTCGAGGCCTATCTCGAGGAGCAGGGAGAGCCCCTGCCGGATTCATCCGGCGAGCTGGTAACGTCGGACGGAACCGTGGTGGGGCACCACGCCGGTGTCCACCAGTTCACCGTCGGCCAGCGCAGGGGCCTGGGTGTGGCCAACGGCTCGCCGCTCTACGTGCTGTCCATCGACCGGCGGACCCGTTGCGTCACCGTGGGCGATGAGTCCAAGCTCTACTCGCGCACATTGCGCGCCCGCGACGTGAACTGGATCGCCATGGCGAGGCCTGCCGGTCCGCTGAACGCCGCGGTGAAGATCCGCCACCGGCACGAGCCTGCTCGCGCCCGCATCGAGCCGGTCGGCGAAGGCGAAGTCCTGGTGACCTTCGACGAGCCGCAGCGCGCCATTACTCCCGGCCAGGCCGCCGTGTTCTACGACGACGATATCGTCATCGGCGGTGGCTGGATCGCCTGAAGCAGCACTTAGCAGTTGGCATGTGGCACTCAGGCAGCAGGAGCCGCGCCATGGCGGCCTTGTTCCGCAATGGAGGATCGAAGCGGGAAGGGAACGAACGATTTGTTGGCCAAATGCTAACGGCTAATCGCCAACTGCACGATTCTAGATGAACATCTCTTCTTCCTGCGCGTCTCTCGCCGCCTCGCGGGGCGCGCCGCGACGACGGGAGCGCCCGAAGAACGTGTCGATACCCACGCCCAGTCCCTGCACCAAGGCAGCGAGCTGTCGCACGGGCGAAATGACCGTTTCGTGCATCAGGTCGGTAGTTTCTTCCACTTTGTCCAGCGCCCGGGAAACGAGTTGGTCGGCGCGGATCACCTGCAGCCGTGTGCGGTCGAGGGCGTCTTCGGCCAGTTCGTCCAGGCGTCCCGCTTGCTCCTTCAACGTCGCGGTGGCAGTGGCTAGGTCGCTCGTGATCGAGGCGAGGTTGGGCCGAACTTCCTGCAGAATTGCGGTCGCGCCGTCCAGCAGGGGAAGCCCGCGCTTCTGGATCTCATCCGCCAGCCCGTCGATGCGGGCGGCGGTGCGCTTGACGCTGAGGAACAGTCCGATGAGGATCCCCATCTGGATGACGACGGCGATGGAGGTCGCCGCCACAAACAGCATGAGCAGTGTCTGCGTGGACTGATCCATGGGGATGCGCCCAGTTTGTCGCCGGCCTTTGCCGGCACCTCACCAGCTACGAGGACTTCTTGCTCGCGCCCTCGGTCACACTCTCGCGGTACGCCTGCTTGCCGGCCTCAACCGCCGCGGCCAGTTGTTCCTTCTGCCGCGCCACGGCTTCGCGTCCGCGCTCGGCCCACTGTTCAGCCTGCTCGCGCGCCTGGCGTCCGCGAGTGATCAGGTAATCCCGTCCTTCTTCTGCTTTCAGGCGGAGCGATTCCCGGGTCTCCTCGCCCGAGCGGGGAGCGTAGAGAACGCCCAGGAGGGCTCCCAATCCGAGTCCTGCAATGAACCACATGAAGCTGTTGCCGCCATTGTCCTGCGCCATGACTGCCTCCTCGAAAAGAGCTGGGAAGGCCATGCTAGCACCCGTCCGGACCTTTTACAAACGCGCCCGTCACGGCTTCTGGGTCGGCCGGATGAGGACCTCGCTGGTGAAGGCCTGCGGCGACTGCGTCACCATCATGGCCACCACGTGGGCGATGTCTTCCGGCTGCAGCAGCCGGGCAGGATCCTTGCCGGCGTGCGGGCCGAGCTCGGTGTGGGTGGAGCCGGGGCAGATCAGGGCCACGCGGATTCCGTATGCGCGGAGTTCCTCGGCCACGGAGATGCTGAGCCCGTTCAGGCCCCATTTGGAGGCGGCATAAGCGGCGCCTCCGGGGAGCGGGTTCTTGGCGGCCAGCGAGGAAATGTTGATGATGTGACCGCGGCGGGCGCGGATCATCAGCGGGGCGAAGGCCCGGATGGTGAGGTAGACGCCCCGCAGGTTGGTCTCCAGAATACGGTCCCATTCCTCGGGATGCAACTCGTGCAACGGTTGGCCGAAACCCCCGACTCCGGCGTTGTTCACCAGGACGTCAGCCCGGCCGAATTCAGCTTCGACGCGAGCAGCCAGCGACTCGACGGACTGCCGCCAGGTGACATCGCACTCCACGGCCAGGGCGCGGCCGCCAGCCGCGTGGATGGCCGCCGCGGTAGCCTCCAGGGATGCCCGCGACCGCCCGCAAATCACGGCCGTCGCTCCCATAGCTGCCAGGCGGCGGGCAATGGCGGCGCCGATGCCCCGGCCACCTCCGGTTACGATCGTCACCTGCTCCCCCAGTGGTTTCGCGTTCGCCATGTCCGTGGCCATCCCTGCGGTGTCCATAGCTTAGCGTAAGGGCGGATGGAGGAATGATCCCGGCCATCTTCGGCCGGTGCAAGGGCATCTTATCTTGCGTGAGACCTGCTGATGTTGCTTGCGCCGGGCGGGGCGGGTTCCTATAATGTCGCATCCGCGGCTGGCCCGCGCACGGCCGGGAGGGGCTGGCAGGCCGGCAAAGTCGGGTCCGGTTCCCGGTCTCGAATCGCGGGGTCCCCTTGCGGCGACACGCCCAGGGCGGAAGCCATCGCCGCATTTCCCAAGTCCGAAGGAGCACCGATGAAGAAGTCGTACGTGAGATTTGCGCTGGCCCTGACGGTAGGCCTGTTGGCCGTCGTGGCGGAGCCGGCGCGGGCCCAGAGCATCAAAGACCCCGCCGAGTACAACGCTTATGTCGGCGCTCTGAACCAACAGGATCCCCAGGCGCGCATCAGCGCCCTGGAAGGCTTTCTGATCCAATACCCCAACACCGTGGCCAAGGAAGACGCCCTGCTGGGTTTGCTGGGAGCGTACTTCCAGACCCAGAACCAGGCCAAGGCCATCGAGACTGCGAACCGGCTGGTGGCCGTGAACCCGAACAGCCTTCGAGGTCTGGTGGTGCTGGTTTCCACCAAGCGGGCCGCCGCCCAGGCGAACCAGAACCCGCAGCAGAATCTGGCCGAGGCCAGGCAGCTCGCCGAGCGCGGCTTGCAGGCCCTGCAGACGGCCAAGCCGCGAGAGGGCGAACCGCCGGCAGACTTTGAGACGCTCAAGACCCAGGCCGGCGCCATCTTTCATGGCGCCATCGGACTGGCGGCCATGCAGGAGAAGCAATACGACGTTGCGCAGAAGAACCTGCGGGCGGCGGTGGAGGCCAATCCGAACGACGTGAACGACGTCTACGCTCTAGCCACTGCATACCTTTCGTCCAACCCGCCGGACGAAGTGAACGGGCTCTGGTTTACGGCGCGCGCCGCCAACCTGGTGGCGGGTTCGCCCGCGGAAAAGCAGATCTCCGACTTTGGCCGCAAGCGCTATCGCCACTACCACGGGAGCGAGGAAGGCTGGGCGGAACTGCTGGCGCAGACCAAGTCCACGGCGATGCCGCCGGCAGGATTCACCATCAAGCCCGCACCCACGCCGGCCGAAATGGCGCAGCAGATGGTGGACAGCAAGAACGTGCGGGAGATGAACTTCGCCGAGTACGAGTTCATCCTGGGCGTGGGCGGGGCTCCGGCGGACAAGGTGTGGGCCGAAATCCAGGGCAAGCCGCTGCGCTTCCAGGGCAAAGTCATCGCCGCTTCGCGGACCGTGCTGCGGCTGGCGGCCACCCAGGATGCCATTGACGAGAACCGGGCCGACGTGGAGTTGACTATGGCGGGCGCCATTCCACTCCGCCAAGTGCCGAAAGCGGGCGCGGACATCGCTGTCGAAGGCGAGCCGACCGCGTACGAGGCCAAGCCGTTCGTGATGAAGATGCAGAACGGGGCCCTTCTGCAAACCGGCGGAGCGGCTCGTCCCCGCGGCCGCTGAGCCAGCGGGATACGCAAACGGCAGCCCTGGCGGGCTGCCTTTCTTGCTGCAGCGCAAAGCAGTCTAGCGAGCCGCCTTGCGTTCGATAGGAGCCGGCCGGGCGCTGCGCGGAGGGCGGCGGACGCCGTTGCGCAGAGCGCGAATGTCCAGCTTCAATTCCTGGATGGTGCGGGCCAGCGTGTTGCGGTGCATGCCCAACTGGCGGGCCGCCCGGCACTGATTCCCCTGGTTCTCCATGAGGACGGTAAGGATGAAGCGCTTCTTGAACTCACGCACGGCTTCCGAATAAAAGATCCCGCTGTGGTACATCTGCGAAACCAGAGCTTCGAGTTGGTCTTTCACCTCGGGCCTCTCTTTCCCATGGGCTCGGTTGCAGCAGCGAACTCGGTCACTTCCTGTTCGAATCCTGGCCGCGACCTTCTTCCCGGTTCCCGCCGCCAGCGACTTTCAGAAAGCGCTCGCGGACTTCTTGCGGCGCCACTCGGGCCACCATGCGTCCGGCCTTGAGGACGTACGGTCCGAAGACCGAGCCGGCCAGCACGCGGGACTCGGGCACGAATGCCGCCAGCACCATGATCACGACGGTGGCCACCACGACGCCGCGTACCAGGCCGAAGACGGCGCCCAGCAGACGGTCGATCCAGCGCAGGCCGGTTTCCTTCATCATCCCGCTCAGAAATCGGCCCAGCATCCCGGCCAGCACCATCACCAGCACGAACACGGTGAGGAATCCGGCGGCGTCCGCGACGGCGTCGCTTCTCACGTGGGGAGCGAACCACGCCGCCACCCGCGCGTGCTGCCAGGCGGCCAGCCAGTACCCCACCACGGCCCCGCCGAGGGAAAAGAGCTCGACGAACAAGCCCTGACCCGCGGCCATCAGAACTGAAACCAGCACAACCGACAGGATGAGCCAGTCCAGACTGGACACCGGCGGCTACACCTCCAGCTCGCGGCCGGTCAGTCGGCGATAGGCCTCCTGATACTTTTCGCTGGTCTTTTGCGCCACATCGGCGGGCAACGCCGGCGCCGGCGGCTGCTTGTTCCAGCGAATGGACTCCAGGTAATCCCGAACATACTGCTTGTCAAACGATTCCTGCGGGCCGCCCGGGCGATACTTGTCCGCGGGCCAGAACCGGGAGGAATCCGGCGTCAATACTTCATCCGCCAGCACCAGCCCGGCGGGCGTGCGCCCGAACTCGAACTTGGTGTCGGCAATGAGAATGCCGCGTTCGGCGGCGTAGTCGGCCGCCTTGCGGTAGATGCGCAGGGTCAAGTCGCGCAGGGTTTCACTGAGTTCCGGCCCGGCGCGCTTCACCATTTCAGCGAACGGAATGTTCTCGTCGTGTCCGCTGGTGGCCTTGATGGCCGGGGTGAAGATGGGCTCCGGAAGCTTGTCGGATTCACGCAAGCCGTCACGCAGCTTGATGCCGCAGACCGAGCCACTCTGCGTGTATTCCTTCCAGGCCGAGCCGGAGACATAGCCGCGCGCCACGCACTCGATGGGCACCATGTCGGCCTCGCGGACCAGCATGGAGCGGCCGCGCAATTGCTCCGCCCAGGGCTGCACGGCGGCGGGATAGTCCTTCACCTGGGCCGTGATCAGGTGGCTGGGCACGAGGTCCTTCAGAAACTCGAACCAGAAGAGGGAAAGCTGGGTCAGTACTTTGCCCTTGTGGGGAATGCCGCTGGCCAGCACGTAATCGAACGCGGAAATGCGGTCGGTGGCGACGAACAGCAGCGTACCGTTGAGGCGGTACAGGTCGCGCACCTTGCCGCTGGCATGCAGCGGCAATCCCGGAAAGTCGGTGCTCAACAGAACGTCTGGTTGTGAGGTTTGCGTGGTCACGGTCGGAAGAAACTCAGCAGGAAAAACGAAGCGTATTCTAGCCTTCGAGAAAGATTTGTCAACGGAAGCGCGGAAAATCTTGACCCCGCGCGTGACCCGCACAGGATGAAAAACAGTTGACAGAAGCGCAGGAGTGGTGCGAGCCGCGTCCAAAGCGGCTGCACTCCACCCCGGTGCTGTGGAAAACTCAGGCCGTGCGGGAGTGGACCAGGTGGTCCCCGAATTTCACCGAGACCAGTTTCGAGACGCCCGGCTCCTGCATGGTGACGCCGTACATGGTCGGCGCCATGTCCATGGTCCGCTTGTTGTGGGTGATGATGACGAACTGGGTCTGCGCGCTCATCTCGCGCACCAGTTCGGTGAAGCGTCCCACGTTGGCTTCATCCAGCGGCGCATCCACTTCATCGAGCACGCAGAACGGGCTGGGCTGATACTGGAAGATGCCCACCAGCAGCGCGAAGGCGGTGAGCGCCTTCTCGCCGCCGGAGAGCAGGAGCACGTTCTGCAGGCGCTTGCCGGGCGGCTGGGCGACGATGTCGATGCCGCTCTCGGCGGCGTTCTCCTCGTCCGTCAGCCGCATGAAGCCCTGCCCCCCGCCGAAAAGCTTGCGGAAGGTCATCTGGAAGTTCTCGTTAATGCGTTCGAAAGCCTCCTGGAACCGCTGGCGTGAGAATTCGTCGATCTCGCGGATGGTGTTCTGCGTGTTCGCAATCGATTCCAGCAGGTCTTTGCGCTGCGACTCCAGGAAGGCGTGGCGCTCGGCGGTCTCCTTGTATTCATCCAACGCCATCATGTTGACCGGGCCCATGGCCTCCAGGCGGGCGCGGAGCTCACGGTGGGCGGCGTCTTCGGCAGCCAGCGCTTCGCCGCTCAGGCGGACGAGAGCGGTATCGGCGCGGAGGTCAGCGGCGCTGACGCCCAGTTCATTGAGGCAGGTTTCCGCCAGATGTTCGGTGTCGGAATTCAGCTTGGCCAGCAGGGCGGACACTTCGCCGCGGCGGTCGCGGGCGGCGTCCAGGGTGTGGCGGGCGGCACGCAGCTCCTGGTCGATGGCCAGCAGCCGTGCCCGTGATTGCTCGGCTTCGGTGCGCCAGACAGCTTCGCGCGCCGCGAGTTCCTCCCGCTCCGCTTCGAGCGCCTGGACGCGCGCCGCCAGTTCGACGTTTTCGGCTTCGCGTTGCCTGCGCTCCGCAAGACCAGAGGCGATCTGCGCCCTGAGGCCCTCGACGCGGGTTGCCATCTCGGCAACCAGAGCCTCGATGCGGCCGACGGATGCGGCCGCTGCCACGCGGCGCTCCTCGAGTCCGGCGACGCGCACCGCCATTTCACCCGCTGCCTGGGCGGAGCGGTCGCGGGCCGCCTTCAGGGACTCCAGTTGCGTCTGAGCCTCGGCCAGTTGCCGCTCCAGGAGGCTGCGCCGGGCTTCCGCCGTCTCCAGCTCCTTAGACCGGGCGGCCAGTTGCGTTGCGACCCCCGAGATTTCGCTCAGGCAGCGATTCCGCTCGGCTTCGTAGGTGGCTCGTCGTTCGGTCAGCCGGGCGACTTCGGAGTCCACCTGCTGCAGCGTGTGACCGGAGGTCAGCGCCTGACGTTCGGCTTCGCGCCGCTCCTCTTCCAGTCGATCGAGCAGGGAAGCGAGCGACGCGGCTTCGCGAGTGAGTTCGGCCAGCCGCCGTTCCTCCTGCGCGATCTCTTTTTCCATGTGGCGCAACTGCCGTTCCAGTTCCCGCAATTCACGCTTGAGAGTGAGGGGACCCTGGGCGGAGGGTTTCCCGCCGGTGACGGTGACGTTGTGGAAGCACTCGCCGGCCGGAGAAAGGAAGAAGGCGTTGGGGTTCTCCAGCGCCAGGCTGCGGGCCGCAGCAGGGTCGGGCGCGATATAGCCGTCGCGGAGCTTGGGCAGAATGACTTCGAGCGAGTTGCCGAAGCCGTTCAGCACGCGGATGCAACGGGTGAGGGGAACGATGGAGCCCCGTGGCGGGGCGGGCCGCGTGGCTTCGTCCACCGCGAAGGAGAAGCGCGCCTGGGCGTCATCCGGATGCACCAGGAAAGTGGCGCGGCCGTCGACGTCGCTGCGCAGCAGGCGCAAACCCTCATCGGCGGCGTCCCAGGACTTGACCACGATGTAGTTCAGTTCATCGCGCAGAAAGTCTTCCACCACGCGTTCATGGGCATCGTCCACCTCGAGGAAATCGGCCAGGACGCCCACCGGCCGGAAGTCGCTGGTGCCGCCGGAGCGCATCAGACGTTTTACCGACTCGGTGGAGTAGGTGTGTTCGTTGATGACGGCCTCAAGCGACGAACGGCGACCCGTGGCGGCAGCGAATTCCGCTCGCAGCCCGTCCAGACGCGACTTGGTCCCAATTTCAGCGGCCCGCAGTTCTTCCAGACGGCGCCGGGACTCGTCGGCTTTGAGAGTGAGGGCCGCCACCCGCGCGCCCGCCGACTCGAACTCCAGGGCCAGTTGGCCACGGCGTGCCGCGAAGGCGTCCAGATCGGTACGGGTGATGGCAAGGTCCTGTTCCAGACGGCCCAGCTCGCGCTCCAGCGCCGCTCGGTGCTCGGAGGCCTGGGCCATCTGGTTGCGCACTTCTGACGCAGCGGCAATCGTCTCCAACGTCCGCGCGCGACGCTGTTCCTGCAACTGCTCCAAATCGGCGAGAGCGGCGGCGGCGGCCAGCGCCTCCTGCTGGCAGGCGGCGGCTTCCTGCTGGGCCGCCAGCGCATGGTCTTCGGCGGACTCGAGGATGGCGCGGTTGGAGTCGCGCTCCGTTTCGAGCGCAGCCAGGTTGGCCATGGTCGGAGCGAGCTCCGCTTCCGCCTGGACGGCCCGTTGCTCGAGGTCGGCACAGCGTTCACGGTTGTGACTCTGCTGGGCCAGGGCGCGGTCGATCTCCAGAGCGATGGCGCCGGCTCGTTCGCGCGCTTGCGCCGTTTCCCGATCCACGGCGTAGCTGCGCTCGGTGAGCGCGGTGTGTTCATTCTCGAGCCGGTCGACCACCGCTGCGGTGGCATTCATCTCGGCCGCGATGGTTTCCAGCTCTGCGCCGCGGGCGGCCGTCTCCTGCGCAAACTGCGCCAGCTTGCTGGCCAGCACCACACGCAGGCGAGCGCGCATCTCCTCGCGCAGCCGCACGTAGCGCTCGGCCTTCGAGGCCTGCCGCTTCAGCGAGTTCATCTGGCGCGTGACTTCTTCGAAGATGTCATTCACCCGGGCCAGGTTTTGCTGCGCCTGCTCCAGCCGGGCCTCAGCCAGCCGCTTCTTGGTCTTGAACTTGGTGATGCCGGCCGCTTCTTCCAGGATGGCGCGCCGGTCGTGCGGCTTGCTGCTGAGGATCTGCCCGATGCGTCCTTGTTCAATGATGGCGTAGGACTCGGGGCCCAGGCCGGTTCCGAGGAAGATGTCCTGGATATCGCGCAGCCGCGCCAACTTGCCGTTGATGAGGTATTCGCTATCGCCGGAACGAAACAGGCGGCGTGTCACTACGATCTGTCCGGCGCGCGTTTCCAGCTTCTTCAGGCGACGGCGGCGCACCTTGAGCACGACCTCCGGCGGAGCGCTGCCGTCAAGGTCCGCGCCCACTTCGGGGTCGTCTTCTTCCCGGGCTTGACCGGGTTGCAGTTGGCGCGTGAAGGTCTCGGTCTCTTCGGCAGCGCGGGCGCGCAGCGCGGCTTCGTCCCAGTCGTCGCAAGGCAGCTCATCGCGCACTTCCACTTCGACTTCGGCGGCCAGATCCGTCAGCGGGCCTTCGTACACCTCGGGATCGATCAGGGTGAGCGAGACCTCGGCC
>DATMAB010000014.1 GCA_035573675.1 Terriglobales bacterium | reverse complement strand
CGACGAGCAGATCACCACCCTCGAAGTGCAGGAAGCCGCCCGCCGCATCGGCCGCCAGCAGTTCCAGCGCAACATCCCCGCGCAGTTGCTGCCGTTTTTCATCCAGCGCGCCGCCGATTCCCTCGTTGTGGACAAGGTCATGCTCTTCGAGGCCCGCCGCCTCGGGTTGCAAGTCTCCGAGGAAGAAGTCCGCCAGACCCTGCGCACCGGCTTCCTGGGCGCGCAGCTTTTTCCCGGCGGCAAGTTCATCGGCCAGCCCAACTACGAGGCCTTCGTCCAGCAGAACTTCCAGATGACCGTGATGCAACTGGAGCAGGCCCTCCGCAACCAGATCCTGGAAGAGAAGCTGCGCGCGGTCATCGTCGGCGGCACCTCCGTTTCTGCGAAAGAGGTCGAACTCGAGTTCCAGCGCCAGAACCGCAAGATCCGTTTCGACTACGCCTTGTTGCGCCCGGAGGACATCAGCAAGAGCATTCAGCCCACCGAGGCCGAGCTGCGGGCCTACATGCAGGCCAACCAGGCGCGCTACGCCAACGCCATCCCGGAAAAGCGCCAGGTGCGCTACGTGCAGATCGACGAGGCCATGGCGCGGCAGAAGGTCGAAGTGACGCCGCAGGACCTGCAGCGCGCCTACAACGACCGCCGCGACCAGTTCCGCATCCCCGAGCAGGTGGACGTCCGCCACATCCTGGTGAAGACTCCCGACCCCGGCCCCGACGGCAAAGTGGATCCCAAGGCGCTCGAGACGGCCCGCAAGAAAGCCGAAGACATCCTCAAGCAGCTTCGCGCCGGCGCTGACTTCGCCACCCTGGCGAAAAAATACTCCGACGACCCCGGCAGCAAGGAAGAAGGCGGGCTGTATCACGGTGTCACCCGTGGCCGCATGGTGCCGGAGTTCGAGCGCGCCGCGTTCTCCCTTCCTCCCGGCCAGATCAGCGACCTGGTGCAGACCCAGTTCGGCTTCCACATCCTGAAAGTGGAGAAGCACGAGCAGGCGCACGTGCAGACGCTCGAAGAAGTGCGCGACCGGCTCGAGCCCCACATCCGCGAGGAAAAAGCGGCGCGCGCGGTCGAGGAGCTGGCCAGCCGCCTGGAGTCCGAAGCCCGCCGCTCCGACCTCAACACTGCCGCCGGCAAATTGGGCTTCGCCACCGTCACCACGCAATTCTTCAGCCGCACGGACACCCTGCCCGGTATCGGCTTTGCGCCCGCCTTCACCGAAGCGGTCTTCAACGCGCGCGAGAAGGCGCCGCCCTCCATCGCGCGCATGTCACAGGGCTACATCGTGTTCGAGTTGCTCGGCATCCAGCCCGGACGCGCCGGCACGTTCGAGGAACTGCGCTCGCGCATCGAGGAAGACTTCCGCAACGAGCGCTCGCAGCAGCTCCTCCAGCAGCGCACCAGCGAGCTTTCCGATCGCGCTCGCGCCGGGCACGACCTGCGGAAGGCAGCGCGCGAACTCGGCGCCGAAGTCCGCACCTCCGAGTTGGTCACCACCTCCAGCCAGGTTCCGGAACTCGGCCTGATGTCCGGTCCCGCCTCGGTCGCCTTCCTGCTCAAGCCGGGTGAGATCAGCGGGCCCATCCAGGCCGGCCGTAATGGCGTGGTCATCGCCATGCTTGAGCGCCAGGATCCCGATCCCGCCGTCCTCGAGCAGGAGAAGGACCAGATCCGTGACCGCCTGCTGGCCCGCAAGCGCGACACTCTCATGCAGGTCTACATCGGCGCTCTGGTCGAGCGTCTCGAGAAAGAAGGCAAGATCAAGCGCAACCGGCAGGAGCTGGAGCGGCTGACCGGTTCCCTCGGCGCCAGCTAGCGAATCGCCACGGCCAGGTTCACGGCTCTCGGTTGACAGCCGGGCCGCCGGGGCGAAATCCTAGCCGCTCCTCATGCCTTTCACCCGTGCCAGCGGGATCCTGCTGCACCCGACGTCGCTGCCCTCGCGCGGCGGCATCGGCGACCTGGGCCCGGCGGCTTACCTCTTCCTCGACTTCCTCTCGGCTGCGCGCCAGCGCCTGTGGCAGGTGCTGCCCCTCGCGCCCGCCGGTCTCGGCAACTCGCCCTACTCGGCCACCTCGGCCTTCGCCGGCAACCCGCTGCTCATCAGCCTGGAGCGGCTGGCCGAACGCGGCTGGTTGACCGCGGAGCACCTGCGCGACCTCCCCGCGCCTTCCCCATCGGTGGACTACGCCGCCGTCCGCCGCCGCAAGCTGCCCTTGCTGCGCGAGGCGGCGCGCAACTTCCTCGCCAAGGCCGCCGCAGCCCAGCGCGAGCGTTTCGAGCGGTTCTGCTCCGAGCACGCGGCCTGGCTCAACGATTTCGCACTCTACGACGCCTTGCGCACCCGCCACGGCGAGCAGGCCTGGAACCGCTGGCCGTCGGCCATCGCCCACCGCCAGCCCGCCGCCCTGGACCGCGCTCGCGAATATCTCGCCGCCGACGTCGAAGTCGGCCGCATCATCCAGTTCTTCTTCTTCGAGCAGTGGAACGCGCTGCACGCCGAGGCGCGCCGCCGCGGCATCCGCCTGGTGGGCGACGCCGCCATCTTCGTCAGCCTCGATTCCGCTGACGTCTGGGCCCACCGCGAGATGTTCACCATCCGCGATGACGACCTCGAGCCCTATGTGGTCGCTGGCGTCCCGCCCGACCTGTTCAGCCAGACTGGCCAGCGCTGGGGCAATCCTCTCTACCGCTGGGAGGTGCTCGCCGCCCGCGGCTACGACTGGTGGATCGAGCGCGTGCGCATGGCCCTGCGCACCTGCGACCTCCTGCGCCTCGACCATTTCCGCGGCTTCGAGCAGTACTGGGAGATTCCCGCGAACGATCCCACCGCCGTCAATGGACGCTGGCAGTCGGGGCCGGGCGACCACCTCTTCCGCGCCCTCAGCGCCGCGCTCGGCGAGTTGCCGCTGATTGCCGAAGACCTCGGCTACATCACGCCCGAGGTGCACGCCCTGCGCAGCCGCTGGAACATCCCCGGCATGAAGGTGCTGCAGTTCGCCTTCGGCAACCCGGGCGCCCATATCTATCTGCCGCACCGCTACGAGACCAACTGCGTCGTCTACACCGGCACCCACGACAACGACACCGTGCGCGGTTGGTGGCAATCCGGAGCCACCGACGCCGAGCGCCGCCACGCCGAAGCCTACTTCGGCCGCGATCCCGATGGCATGAACTGGGCTTTCATCCGCGGCGCTTTGGCTTCGCCCGCCGTGCTCGCCCTCTTCCCGCTGCAGGATGCGCTGGGATTGGGCAGCGAAGCCCGCATGAACGTTCCCAGCCGCCCCGACGGCAACTGGACCTGGCGCTTCCTGCCCGATGCGCTCACGCCGGCTCTCGCCGACCGCCTCGCCGTGCTCGCCGAAGTCACCGACCGCGACCCCGCGCCGCCTTCCGCCGCACCCGCGGCCGCCGAGGACTTCTGCGCCTGAATTGACGCTGTCTTCAAAGGGCGCGGCTTTCAGCCGCGCTGTAAAAGCCCGTCTGGCAAGATTTTTTTCGGGCTTCAGCCCGGAAAGCTGAGGCCCAACCCTCTGCTCGTTCGCATAGCCAAGAGCCAAAAACCAAGAGCCAAAGGCCAGGAGCCAGCAGCTAGGGGCTAGTAGCTCACCTTGCAGGACGGCCCGCTCAGCCGCTTCTGCATGGCGCGTCCCAGTTCTTCCAGGCGGTCGGCGGGGACGAGCTTCTGCATCTGCTCGAAGAGCTGGCGCTCTTCCTTGCGGATGTGCTGGTCGAGCAGGGCGACGAAGCGCTCCAGTTCCTTGGCGTCCAGCGTGCCGCGTTCGGCGCGCTGGAAGCTGTCGCGCAGCGCGGCATGATCGCGCAGCAGTTCTTCCACCAGCGGCGCCAGGGCAGGGAAGTTGCGCGCCTCCGGGAACAGCACTTCTTCTTCCGCCACGAAGTGGACGCCGATCTCGCTGGCAAAGGCCTCGCGCAGCTCGCCGCGCCACTTCTCCATGCTGGCCTTGCCGGAACTGAGCGCGCGGCGGATCAGCACGCACATGGCCAGCGCGTGCTGGTGCTGCCGGGAGAGCGGAACCAGATTCCGGTCGCGCAGCATGGCGAAAACATTCTAGCGCGGGCGCAAGGGGCGTCTTTACTAAATCACAGGCAGCAGTGACAATAGCCAGTTCCCGCCGCGCCGCCGGACATTCCCGGCGAAGCCCGCGAGTCGCGGCGCTGGTGCGCGGAGCCCAAGGAGCCTGCCATGATCGTGACCGGCGAAATCATTCGCATGATGAACTACGTGGACGACATCGCCGCCACGCTGCGGCGCATCACCGCCAACTTCAGCTTCATGACCGCGGAAGAAAAAAAGCAACTGGCCGAGTACATGCGTAAGGTCGAGCCCAATTATTTGAGCGTGATCGAGCAACTGGAGCGCAGCGAGTGAGGGCTGAGATCCGCACCATCTCCGTGATCGGCGCCGGGCTGATGGGCCGGGGCATCGCGCACGCCGCCGCCCTCGCCGGCTATCGCACCATCCTCGAGGACATCCTCCCGGAAAGCCTGCGCCGCGCCCAGAGCGAGATCCAGGCCAACCTCGCCAAGGCCGTCGAGATCGGCAAGGTCAGCCGCGAGGATGCCGACGCTGCTTACGCGCGCATCGAGTTCGCGGGTTCCGTGGACGAGGCCGCGCGCGCCGCCGACCTGGTCATCGAAGCCGTGCCGGAAGAGATTGAATCCAAGATCGAGATCTTCACCCTGCTCGATAAGATCTGCCCGCCGCATACCATCCTGGCCTCGAACACCTCGTCGCTCTCCATCACCGAGATCGCCTCGGTCACCTACCGCGCGCCCAAATGCCTGGGCATGCACTTTTTCAATCCCGTGCACAAGATGAAGCTGCTCGAGGTCGTGCGCGCCCTCGAAACCGACGAACCGACGCTCGCCGCCGCGGTCGAAGTGGGCCGGCGCATGGGCAAGGAAGTGGTGGTGGTGAAAGAGTCGCCGGGTTTCATCACCAGCCGCATCAACGCCATGATCGGCAACGAAGCGTTCTACATGCTGCAGGAGGGCGTGGCCTCCGCCGCCGACATCGACAAGGCCCTGAAGCTCGGCCTGAACCACCCCATGGGTCCGTTCGAGCTGGTGGACCTGGTCGGCCTGGATACGCGCCTGCACATCCTCGAATACCTGCACAAATCTCTGGGAGAGAAGTTCCGCCCCTGCCCGCTGCTGGTGCAGTACGTCAAGGCCGGCCGCCTGGGCCGCAAAAGCGGGCGCGGGGTCTACGAGTATCCGAAGTAGGGAAAGGCTTTCCACGCAGAGGTTACCCGGAGGCCAGTCTGTACGAGCCGCACCTTCTACAACGAATGCCTGATCGCTGGGTCTACAGACGTGTGCTAGGATGAGCAGCACCAAGAGCTAAGAGGTGAGGAAAAGCTCGTCCGAATGTCTACCGTAAATCGAGTGCGGCCGGATGATCAGCTGAGTGCAGGAACGGTGACACCAAGGCTGCCGGAACCGATCCACTACGACACTAAGCACAGTATCAAGGTCTTCCAGGGTGATGCCCTCGAGCTGCTCGCCGCTATTCCGAATGACAGTGTCGACCTAATCTTCGCTGACCCACCCTACTTCCTCTCGAATGGAGGCATCTCGTGCCACGCCGGGAGAATGGTCAGTGTGAACAAGGGAAGTTGGGATCGCTCCCGCGGACCAGATGGGAATCACGAATTCAATCTGCGCTGGTTAGGTCAATGTCAGCGAATCCTCAAAAAGAATGGAAGTATCTGGGTTAGTGGAACAAGCCACGTGATCCACTCTATTGGATTCGCAATGCAGCAACTGGGCTATAAGCTCTTGAACGACATTTCTTGGGTAAAACCGAATCCGCCGCCCAACCTTTCGTGCCGGTATTTTACTCACGCGACCGAAACCATTATCTGGGCCTCGAAAAACCGCAAGTCCAAGCATGTCTTCAACTACAAACTCATGAAGGAACTGGCTGGCGGCAAGCAGATGAAAAGTGTCTGGCAAATAGCGGCGCCAGAGCGGTCAGAGAAGATCTACGGAAAACATCCCACACAAAAGCCACTACAGCTTCTTGAGAGAATCATCCTAGCCTCCTCGCATGAGGGAGACGTCGTACTGGATCCTTTCATGGGTAGTGGCACGACCGCTGTGGCAGCATTCAGACTGCGGAGAAGATTTCGGGGAATCGAGATAGATCGGAAGTGGATAGATGTCGCCCTCAAGAGATTGCGCAGTGAATTGGACTTAGGCGCGGTCCAGCCTGACGACCGAAGGGCTTCGTCTGCGGATCGTTTCTCAACCCCCTCCCCTTCACTGATATGACGCCGCGTGATACCCGAACAGGGCACGTTCTAGAACGGATGATTCTGCCGTCCCTCCAACAGGGTGGATATGCGTGCGAGACGCAAAAAACTGTGGGTAACCGAATCGGCGGCGGTAGGCACAAAGTCGATGCGATTGCCACCAAAGCTGGCCGAAATCTGTTGGTCTCACTCAAGTGGCAACAAGTCGGAGGAACGGCTGAGCAGAAAGTGCCCTTCGAAGTGATCTGCCTCATGAAAGCGGTACGAGACAGTAGCGGTACATATGAGAAGGCATACCTAGTCTTGGGTGGCCGAGGATGGAAGTTAAGGGACGCTTTTGTCAAAGGCGAGCTGAAGAGGTACATCCCTTATCAGGGGCTCGTGGAGATCGTGGCGCTTGAGGACTTCGTTGCCCTAGCTAACGGCGGCAAACTGTAGACAGGTCGCCCACTTGCGAGGGCCTGGCCCCCACCCTTGGCGATCCCGCTATTGGACCGATAGCGTGGGAACAGGTCCCCCTCGCCCATCTCCTCCATCACTGCCCCGTCGCCGCCGGGGAAAGCCTGGCGTTTCCCCTCCACCAGCGTTCCAGTCAGCCCACGGCGGACGACGCATCGTAGCCCAACACTTAAATCGCTGGGCTACTTTCACTCTGTCCCTCCGGGACATACCCCGTGCCGCTTATCGCTAATTGCTTATTGCTTCATTTTTCTCTTGACAAACTGCTATGTAATGCTATACTGAGAGAGATTACAATCGCTTGGAGGAATAACCAGCCTGTTTTCAAGATTTTGCCCCTAACCCCTTTCGCGTCAGGATTTTGCGCCGCCCAAATGCGCTAAGTCCCTGCTCCTTCAAGAATTTCCGCGAAATACCCGGGGGAGGGGTATCAGGAGAAAGAAACATGTCTCAAGCCAAGAAAGCTCGCCTCTGCGACCATGTCCACGCCAACGGCGCATTCTGCATGTCCCCGGCGCTCCGCCGCGACCGCTTCTGCTATTTCCACCTGCGCGACCGTCAGCGCCGCCAGCTCTTGCGCCGCCTCTCGCCGCCGGACTCCGATGCCGCCGTCTTCGACGCCCTCGACCTGCCCGCCTTCGAGGACGCCAACGCCATCCAGGTGGCCGTCACTGCCGTGTTCCGCGCCCTCGGCGCGCGCCGCATCAAGCCCCGCCGCGCCGCCCTGCTGCTCTACGCCCTGCAGATTGCCCACGCCAACCTGCCCGGCGTTGATTTCCATCCGCCTGCCGATGCCGATGTCCTCGAACGCGATTGCGAGCCCATCAACCTGCCCGAACCCGAAGCAAAGGAGAAGGAAAACGAGGAAGCGCAGCAAGCCGCCCGCTCTCCCGAGCCTGGCGTCCCGGCCCTTCCCCAGCCGCTGGCGAGTTGAGCCTTTAACCGGCAGCTAGAGGTTCTCGAAGCGTGACTTTCTGGGATCCGGCTCGTCCAAGTATGAAGCGCCCTAATCCTTCCCTCCCAGGGGGAACCGGGCGGGCCCGGGCTGCGTAGTAACCGGTGTAGAATCATGCGGATGTTCCTCGACATTTTCCGGCAGACGCTGCGCACCCTGTGGGCGCACAAGCTGCGCTCCTTCCTGACCATGTTCGGGATTGCCTGGGGTGTGGGCTCGCTCTTGCTGCTAATCGGTCTGGGCGAAGGCTTTCGCTCGGGCAACAAGCGGCAACTGGAGACCATCGGCAAGGACATCATGTTCATGTTCGGGGGGCGGATTCCGGCGGTGGAGGGCAGCTACAACTCCATGCGGCGCTTCTACCTGAACTACGACGACTACCTGGCGGTGAAGGCCGAGGCCCGGCACCTGAAGGACCTGACGCCGGTCATCAACCGCGGCGACATCCGGGCGCAGAGCGAGTTCCAGAGCACCAACGGGCAGGTGTTCGGGGTGATGGCGAGTTACGACAAGATCCGCTACATGCCCATGAGCGGCGGGCGCTGGTTCAACGATCTGGACGACGCCGAGCGCCGCTTCGTGTGCGTCATCGGCGACGAGATGCGGCGCAACATGTTCCCCGGGCGCCCGTACCTGGGCCAGACCATCCTGCTGAACGGCATGCGCTTCACGGTGATCGGCTCGATCGAGAAGATGCGGGGCGAGTCCAGCATGACCGACATGCGCGTGTTCATTCCGTTCCAGACCATGCGGTCATACTTCCCCGAGAAAGAAGACCCTATCCCGGATGCGGTCAGCTTTTTGAACTTCACGCCGCGCACTACGGAAGAGCACGAGCTGGCCAAGATGGAAGTGCGGAAAATCATCGCCAAGCGCAAGGGCTTTGACTATCGCATCGAAGACGCCTGGTGGGATTGGGACACCATCGAGTCGCAGAAGACCATCGGCAAGATCTTCGACGCCATGAACCTGTTCCTGGGCGGGGTGGGACTGGTGACCCTGGCGCTGGGCGCTATCGGCATCATCAACATCATGCTGGTCTCGGTGACCGAGCGCACCAAGGAGATCGGGCTGCGCAAGGCGCTGGGCGCAACCAACCGCAGCATCCTCACGCAGTTTTTCCTGGAAGGCGCGTTCCTTACGCTCATCAGCGGAGCCGTGGGGATCGCCGCAGCGGCCGGGCTCATGCTGGCCCTGGCGCAGTTGCCGGCGCCGGAAGGCTTCGACACGCCGCGGCTCGTGCCCTCGTCGGCCACCGTGGCCGTGCTCTCGCTGGCGTTCGCCGGCATCGTGGCCGGGTTGTATCCCGCGCGCAAGGCAGCGCTCATGCAGCCGGTGGAAGCGCTGCGACAAGAATAGAGGGGCAGGCGGCAGCAAGCAGGAGGCAGGGAAGGCGGAGAGATGGTTCGCGATTTGATGGGACAGGCGTACGGGTCGCTGCGGCACAATCGCAGCCGCGCCACGCTCACCATGCTGGGCATGGCCTGGGGCATCGCCACCGTGGTGCTGCTGCTGGCCTACGGGGCCGGCTTCCAGCGGGCCATCGAGAACATCTTCGCCAACTTTGGCGCCAAGATGATCGGCGTCTTCCCAGGCCGCACCTCGATGCAGGCCGGCGGGTCCAAAGCGGGCACCGAGATCCGCCTGACCATGGACGACGTGGAGCGCATCCGCGCCGGTGTGCCGCTGGTGAGCCGCATCAGTCCCATGGCCTGGCACAACACCAGCGTCCAGCGCGATGCGCGCAACTACGACTGGGAGGTGGTCGGCTGCTATCCCGGCCTGGCCCGAATGCGCAACCTGGAAATCGAGCAGGGCCGCTTCTTCAACGAAGGAGACGCCGATGCCCGCGCCCGGGTGGTGGTATTGAGCTCGGATTCCAAGCTCAAGCTGTTCTCCGGACAATATGCCCTGGGCGAGAAGGTGCGGATCGGCGGCATCAGCTTCGAAGTCATCGGATTCCTCAAGCCCAAGATGTCGGAAGGCAACGACAACATCAACACCCAGGTCTACATTCCCTTCACCACCATGAGCGACCTGAAAGACACCTACTATTTGAACGGCATCTTCCTCGACTACGAGGGCATGGAATACGAGAAGGTGGAAACCCAGGTGCGCACGGTGCTGGGCCAGACGCATGGCTTCAATCCCAAGGACAAGCGCGCCGTGTGGGTGTTCAACACCATGAAAGACCTCAAGCAGTTCCACGTCATCTCGGCCGGCCTGCGCATCCTGTTGGCGTTCATCGGGACCTTGACCCTGGGCATCGGGGGCGTGGGGCTGATGAACATCATGCTGGTTTCGGTGACGCAGCGCACGCGCGAGATTGGGGTGGAAAAGGCCCTGGGCGCGCGCCGCCGCGACATCCTGTTCCAGTTCCTGGCCGAGGCGCTGGTCATCACCTTTGCTGGCGGATTGCTGGGCGTGGCCATCGCCTACGCCATCTCCTGGTCGGCGGGCTCGCTGACGCTCTATAGCGCCATCGCCAAGAACGCCACCGCGGGCGATATCCAGCTCGCCATCGATCCCTTCACGCTCCTGGTGGCCACGGTGATCCTGGGCCTCGTGGGATTGATCAGCGGCATGCTCCCGGCCATCAAGGCCTCACGGCTCGATCCCATCGAGGCGCTAAGGTACGAGTGAGGGAATTGAATCATTGAATCAGTGACTGACTGCTGATTCCTGAGTGCCGAGTGCTGACCGCTTGCTCGTTCGTCAACTCTGTTTGAATCGCCAGGTGATCCTGCCGATAGAATGCGATCATGTCGGAACAGGCCGTCAACGCCCGCTTGCAGCGCGTGCGGGAACAACTGCGGAAGTACGAGCATCCGCTGCTGACCTTCGATGCCCGCGAGCAGGGCGACGGCGTCGAGGTGACCATCAACTTCAAGAACCCGCCGGTCCCGGTGCACGAATACGTCTTCCCAATGCATCCGCGCGACCTGGACCATCCCAACTTCGAGTGGAGCTTCCAGCGCCAGCTCTATGACTGCCTGCACGACTACCTGATCGAGATGTTCGTGCGGACGCCGCAGGATAAGGGCGACCAGCGATAAGCGATTTGCGATAAGCAAAGACGGTTGAGCGGTTGGCTTATTGCTTATCGCTTACTGCTTATTGCGATTGATTAGAATTCACGACGTGTCTCTCCGCGAGCGCATCATCTGGGAAATCGAGCAGCGCGGGCCGATTCCGTTCTCGCGCTATATGGAGATGTGCCTGTACGAACCGGAAGAGGGTTACTACAGCCGGCCGCAGGAGAAGTTCGGCCGCGCCGGTGATTTCTACACCTCGAGTGACGTGCACGCCGTTTTCGGGCGGCTGCTGGCCCGCCAGTTCGAGGAGATGTGGCGACGCCTGGGAGCACCGGCGCGGCTGGAGCTCGTCGAACTCGGGCCGGGCTGCGGCCTGTTCGCCCGCGACGTCCTCGACTGGTCCAGGAAGAAGCTCCCGCAGTTTTTCGCGGCGCTCGACTGCCGCCTGGTGGAATCATCGCCCAGCCTGCGGCGCGGCCTGGAGGAGCGGCTGGGCGAATATGTGGCGCAGAAGAAAGTTTCCGTTGCGGTGGACATGGATGAGAGCGCGCCGGCGCAGCACGCCATCGTATTCGCCAACGAGTTCTTTGACGCGCTGCCGGTCGAAGTGTTGGACGCCCGCGGTGAGTTGCGCGTGGGCGCGCACGAGGGACGGTTTGCGGAAATGTTCGTCCCGCCGACGCGAGAGGTGTTGGAGTGTCTGGACCTGTATGGCGTGCATCCGGAAGACGGCGAGCGGGTGGAAGCGGGCCTGGAAGCGCAGCGCTGGGTGTCGCGCATGGCGCGGATTGCCGAGCGCGCGTTCTTCGTGCTGATCGATTACGGCTACACGCGCGAAGAATTGCTGGCCGGGCGGCATCGCGGCACGGTGATGGCCTACCGACGGCACACGGCGAGCGCGAATCCCTACGACGCTCCGGGGGAGCAGGACATCACCGCGCACGTGAACTTCACCGCGCTCTCCGGTGCGGCGCGCGAGGCCGGGCTCGACGTGCTGGGCCTGGTGACGCAGGCGCAGTTCCTGATGGGGATCGGGGAAGCGAACCAGTTCGCCGACGCCTTCGAAGATTGCCGGATGCCGCAGGAGCGCGCCAAGGTCGCGCTGCAGCTCAAGCACCTGGTGTCGCCTGCGGGCATGGGCGAGAGCTTCCAGGTGCTGGTGCTGGGCAAGGGAGTCACGAAGGAGGGGATTCGCGGGTTGGCGTTCGGGCGTTAGTCGTTGCGCTGCCCGGCCCTCGCGCCTTCCTCGTCCGCCTAGCGGCGGACTCGTCGGAGCGAGGGTCGGGTAAGTTCCGTGGACGTGCCGGAACGCCGGGCTAAAGCCCGGCTCTTCCACCGAAAAGAACGGCTAGAGTCCGCTCTTGCGCTCCCCCGTGTAAGGCGAATCGAGGTAGCGGCGGGCTTCGTCGAGAGCGCCCTGGGTGTTGTCGTTGGTCTGCAGGGCCTGGCGATATTCGTTGACGGCACGCTCGCGCTGCCCGGTGACGTCGTAGATTTTGCCCAACTGGATGCGGCTCCAAACTTCGGTCCAGCGGGGTTCGCCGTCGCCGCTCAGGGAGTCGCGGTAGGAGTTGGCGGCGGCCTGGTAATTGCGCTGCAGGAAGAAGACCTCGGCGATGCGGTAGTGGGCGAGCGAACTGTTCTTGTTGGCGTCCAGCGCCTTCTGGAATTCGGCCAGCGCTTCGGCCAGCGCGCCCTGCTGCACCAGTTGCTGCCCGCGCAGGATGGCTACGCGGACCTTCAAGTCGGGATAGTTCTTGAGCACCCAGTTATTGGGGTCGATCTGGATGCGGCGCGGCTTGGTGGGCACATCGACGGCGAAGGGCGAAGCCGTCCCCACGACTTCGATGCGTCGTGTCTCGGTGGGGCCGTCGGTATCGATGCGCAGCTCCATGGGCATGCGGAACAGGTCGAGGTCCTGGCTGATCTCGCCCACGATGCGGAAGCCTTTTTCCACGCGGTAGACGGTGTACTTGTTCTTGAACTCGGGCGCGCCGGTGGAATAGAGCCACTGGGAGAAGAACGGATTGAGGCTCGCGCCGTGCGCGAACTCGGCCACCTTGCGGAAGTCCTCGGCGGTCGCGGCCTTGCCGGCGAACTGGGTGGCGAAGGTGCGCAGGGCGTTGTCGAAATTGGTGTCGCCCAGCACCCAGCGGAGCATGTGCAGCACCATGGCGCCTTTTTCGGTGACCAGGGACTGGAACTCAGGAGAGAAGGGATCCAGGCGGCTGACGCTGCCCAGCGGCACGGTGTCATAGGCGAGGGCGCCGACGGACATGTCCTTGGCCATCTCCTGGTAGCCGGCCGGACCGGCCACCACCTCGACGTAGCGGGCCTCCGAGTAGCGGGCGAAGCCGTCGGTGAGCCAGGCGTCGTCCATGGAGGCGGCGGAGACGGAAACTCCCCACCACTGGTGGGCGATGGTGTTGGCCAGCAGGCGATAGTTGGGCGGGTCGGTGATGGCGCGCGAAACCAGCGCCGCAATCTCCGGCGCCCAGGCCGAAGGCAGCGTGTCCTCGGGCAACTCGACCAAATGGAGAATGGGCGAAGGCGCTCCGCCGTACATGGAGGAGAACACCTGGAACTCTTTCACCGCGGTGTCGGTGTAGGCGCCGATCAGGTCCTTGTGCTCGGGCTTGAAGTAGGTGCGCACGGTGACGCCGCCCGCCTCGCTCACCGCTTCCTGGAAGCGGCCGGCGATGATGGTCCCGGGGAAGCTGGGCTTCATCCATGCGAACGAGTAGGTCATTTTCGGTTCGCGCGCGACGGGAGTGGGCTGCGTCCGGGCTTTCGCCTGGGCGGCGGGCATGGTCTTGAGCGGCAATCCGCCGGCTACGATGTTGGTGCGCCCACTGCCCACCACGGTGTAGCCCTGAGGGACAGTGATATTCATGGTGGCCGTGAAGCGGTGCAGGTTCCATCCCGTCACCGGGAACCAGCGGCCGGAGTAGAGCAGATAGGAGGTGTCGGGACCGACATAGGCCAGGCTGAGTCCGTAGACGGGACTATCCACCGCCGACTGGAGGACGCCTTCGTAGTCGAAGTTGAGGGTGGTGCTTGCGCCCTTGGCCAGACCGGCCGGGAGCATGACGCGCACGGTGGAATCCTGGGTGACGCGTTCGACGGAAAGCTCGCGGCCCTGGGCGTCAGTGACGCGCGTGGGCCGCAGGGCGTTGTGCAGCTCGAAGACGGCGGTGGAGATGTCGTCGAGCGCGGTGAAGCGCACCTGGGCGGTGGCCTTCAGGCGGTGTTCGGCGGGGAAGAGCTCGGCGTCGATCCTGTAGTCTTCGGCGCGGATGCGGGGCGCTTCCGCCGCGAAGGCGGTAGAGACGAGCAACAGGACGATGGCGGGCGCCAGCTTGAGGATGGCCCGGCCCCGTCCCTGCGAATTGTCCATTCGGTTTTCCTCTGGCGACGACACGTTCTCTGATGAGTTCCGGGGCAGAAAAGATGCTCTAAGCCAGGGCGCGCAGCACGGCCTCCGCCGCCCGATCCGCCGCCGGCTGCGTTCCACCCGCCTTCAGGCGACTGCGGACTTCGGCCAGCCCATCCAACATTTTCTCACGAGCGGGGCTGTCGGCCAGGAGCGGCTCCAACTCTCGAGCTACGTTTTCCGGCGTGAACTCGGATTGCAGCAGTTCGGGCACGATCTGGCGGCCCACAATCAGGTTGGGCATGGCGACGAACGGAACACGCAGCAGGCCCCGGCCCAAGCGCCAGGTCAGGGGAGAAACGCGGTACACCACCACCATGGGCGTGCCGGCGAGGGCCGCTTCAACGGTCGCCGTGCCGCTGGCGACCAGCGCCGCGCGGGCTTGGGTGAGGGCGGCGCGGGCGTCCTGGACCAGGCGGACTTTGGGACGGGAATGGGTCGAGGCTTGCCGCGCCAACTGCTCCTTGATCCAAGCCGCACTCAGCGTGGAAGCGACCGGGAGGATGAATTGATGGCTGAACCTGACTTTCGAGGGGAGGCGCTCGAGAGCTTGAAGCAGCGCGGGCAGAATCATCTGCACTTCTCGCGCCCGGCTCCCGGGCAGCAAGGCCACCCAGGGACGGTCGGGATCGAGCTGGTTGGCGGCGGCGAATTCGGCGCGCGTGGCCGAGGGCGGGGGGAAGTCGGCAAGGGGATGGCCGACGTATTCGGCATCCACGCCCCGCTCGCGATACCACTGCTCTTCGAAGGGGAAGATGACCAGCGCCTTCTTGATCCACTTGTGAAAGCGCTCCACACGCCGCCCGCGCCAGGCCCAGAGCTGCGGGCACACGTAATAAATGACGGGGACGCCGCGGCGGTGCATCTCGCGCGCCACGCGGAAGTTGAAGGCAGGGGAGTCGATGACGATGGCGGCCTGAGGCTTGCGGCGGTCGGCTTCCGCGATGAGGCGGCGGAAGTCGCCGTAGATGCGCGGCAGATGGGCGACGATCTCGGTGATGCCGACCACGGAAAGGCGGCTGGAGTCGATGACCGTGTCGCAGCCTGCGGCGCGCATCTGCTCCCCGCCAACGCCGAAGAACTCGCTGGCGGGAATGCGCCTCTTGAGGGCGGCGATGAGTTGCGCGCCGTACAGTTCGCCCGAGGCTTCACCGGCGGAGATGAGGAAGCGCATCAGCGGGCCGTGACCTGGGGCGCGGCGGCATCGGCCGCGATGCCGAGGTAGGGGTTGTAGAGGTAGCGTTCGTCGCTGTCGAACTGGCCGAAGTGCCGGCGAAGGATGAGGGCGGGATCGAAGAACCAGGCGCCGAGGGGAAGGCTCTCGTCATCGAGGTCGATCCAGTTCCAGGGGGCGGAGGCAGCGTTGGGACGGGCATAGTCGCCGCGGATGGCGCCTCCCACCGTGCCCAGTTCGCAGTCGGGGCGGCGGGCGCCGGGGACGGCGCAGAAACGGTCGCCGAAGTCCACCACGGTGCCAAAGGTCTGGTTGGGCTGGCGCGCCTCGCGGGCTTGCTTCCACCAGGTCTTCTGCAGCGAAACCAGTTCGTAGGTGGTTTCGAAGCCCTTGACCTGCGAGAACTCCGTAGCCTTGCCGTAGCGCAGCACCAGAATCGGCCCGTCTTCTTCGGTCGACTCTTCGCCCTGCCAGGCGTGAATGCCGTGCTTCTGCGACTCGATGTAAAGGATGGGGCGGCCGTCCTCCAGGCGCAGGCGCTGGCGGGGCTGTCCGCTGGTGATTCGCAGATATCGCGCCTCGGGCGCCACCCAGCGCAGCAGGCGGTTGTGCGCCACGGTCTCCATGGCGATGACCGCCGGTCCGCCCTCGGCGTGCTTGGCCACGATGACCAGCGCCCCTTCGAGGTCGTTCTCGTGGTTGAACTCAACGTCTTTGCGGGTCTTTTCGCCGAAGATCTCGCCGTATTTTTCCTGCACCTTGTCGAGAATCGTCTCGTAGGTAGATTGCACGACCGACCAGTCGCGCGGATGGTAGACGGCATAGTGCAGGTAGTAGTGATCCTCGCCTTCGATCACGGAGTAGTAAACGAACGACCAGAGCTTGTAGCGGGAATCCGCGGCGTTGGCCCAGTTATTGTTGCCCACCCAGTCGCCGTCGAAATCGAAGTTGGTGGGATAGTCGAAACGATAGTCTTCCGCAGTGCCGGCCAGGCGCTGATAGATGATGGGAGCGAAACGCTCGGCGATGGCGCGTAGTTCCTGCTCCTTGGCGGTGAGGGTCGAGGGCGCAGAGGCAGGAGCGGGTCGGGAGATTTGCGCTTCCGACTCCGAGTATTCCTTGACGGGTTTCTGAGGCTGAGCGGGTTCGTCTTCGTTGTATTCCTTGACGGGTTTGGAAGTGGGCGTGTCCTGCGCGGCGGCTGGGAGCAGCAGGAGAATCAGGATTGGGATGAGGCAGCGTGTCACGGTCGGGCGCCCCTACGGGGCTTGGTCATCTTGCCTTCGAATACCCACGGCTTACGCCGTGGGCTACATGTCCTTGCGCCCGCCTGCGGCGGGCTGTAGCCCGATGGTCAATTCAGCGAAGTGAAGCATCCTCATACCCGGAGGACCCTGTCGAGGTAGGGATTGCTCGCTTCGCTCGGAATGACACATGTGGGCACGGTTCTGCTGGCACCTATAAAGACCGCTCTTCCATCACACCTCAGTCGTCGGCGGTGACGGCGGCTTCCTGGTCCTTGTACTGGAGCTGGTAGAGCTTCCAGTATATGCCGCGCTGGGCGAGCAGTTGCTGGTGCGAACCCATCTCGCGCAGCTTTCCCTTGTGCATCACCAGGATGACGTCGGCGCGCTGGATAGTGGAGAGGCGGTGGGCGATGATGAGCGAGGTGCGCCCTTCGACCATGCGCGCCAGCGCCTCGCGGACGCGCAGCTCGGTTTCCGTGTCCACGCTGGAGGTGGCCTCGTCGAGCACCAGGATCCGCGGGTTGTGGGCCAGGGCGCGGGCGAAGGAGATGAGCTGCTTCTGCCCGGTGGAAAGGGTGGAGCCGCGCTCGAGCACCGGCTCGCGGAAGCCGCCGGGCAGGGTGCGGATGAAGTCGGCGATGTTGACCTCCTCGGCGGCACGCTCCACGTCTTCTTCCTCGATCCAGGAGGTGCCGAGACGGATGTTGTCCTGTACTGTGCCGCTGAACAGGAACGGGTCCTGCAGGACGACTCCGAAGCGGCGGCGGAGTTCGGCGAGGTCCATTTCGCGCAGGTCGACGCCATCAATGCGGATGGCGCCCCGCTGCACGTCGTAGAAACGCAGCAGCAGCGAGATGATGGTGGTCTTGCCGGCGCCGGTATGGCCGACGATGGCCGCGGTCGTACCCGGCTCGATGGTGAAGGTAACGTCCTTCAGCACCCAGTCGGGCTCGGCGGGCCGGGTAGCGCCGTCGCCGGAGGGCTGGCCGTCGCCTGCGGGCACGGAGCGGTAGGCGAACCAGACGTGGTCGAACTCGATGCGGCCGGGGCCATCGGGGCGTTTGGGCGCAGCGGGGGAAACGATTTCGACTTTGGTATCCAGCAGCTTGAAGATGCGTTCGCTGGAGGCCATGGCCGACTGCAGGATGTTGTACTTCTCGCTGAGGTCCTGGATGGGACGGAAGAAGCGCTGCGCGTACTGCATGAAGGCGACGAGCACGCCGAGCGAGACCGCGCCCTGGAGGACAGCGCCGCCGCCGAACCAGATGACGGAAGCGATGGCGGCGGCGGAGAGGATCTCGACCACCGGGTAGTAGACAGCGTGGGCCATGATGGCGTCCTTGAAGGCCAGCATGTGCGCGGCGTTAACCTCTTCGAACTTCCGGTACGACTTCTGCTCACGGTTGAAAAGCTGCAGCACGACGATGCCGGAGACGTGCTCCTGCAGGTAGGCGTTGATGCGGGCGATGGCCACGCGGATGCGCCGGTAGGAGTCGCGCACCTTGGTGCGAAAAATCATGGTGGCCCAGAAGATGAAGGGCAGCACAGCAAAGGTGATGAGCGCCAGCCACCATTCCATGTTGAGCATGATGATGACGATGCCGGCGAGCACGAAGACGTCCTCGAAGATGGAGACCACGCCGGCGGTGAACATCTCGTTGAGCGCGTCCACGTCGGTGGTGACGCGGGTGACCAGGCGGCCGACCGGGTTCTTGTCGAAGAAGCCGACGTGCATCTGTTGCAAGTGGCGGAAGATCTGGCTGCGCAGGTCGAACATCACCTTCTGGCCGGCCCATTGCATGAGGTAGATCTGGCCGAACTCGAACAGGAAGCCGGCGGCCAGCGCGCCCAGATACAACGCCGCGAGCTGCGCCACGCCGATGAGCGGCTCGGGGCTCAGCCAGGGGTCAAGCAGGGAGCCTGTGGCAGTTCCGGGCGCCAGGTACTTGTCCACGGCGACCTTGGTGAGGTAGGGCCCGATGACGTCAAAGCCGGCCTTGAACACGATGGCCACCAGCGCCACCGCCACCTGCCACTTGTAGGGGCGCAGGTAGGTGAGCAGCCGCCGCATCAGGCGGCTGTCGTAGGCTTTGCCGAGGACTTCTTCTTCGTGCATGAAGGCGGCCTAGAGAGCCAAACAGATATTGTATAGACGCTCGGGCGAGTAGTGAGGGCTCAGCGATATGTGCGTCGGCGATGACCTATCCGACGTACTGCTTCTTGCAACGGTATCGAGGGTCTCGGGTGCCGGAGTCGTGAGGCGGCAATCCAGTAGTCCTCCTGGTCATCGAGGTACTCGCGAATCGCCCAGGTTACAAGGAGCGAGATGGGACGGCGTGTTCGCTTGGCGAGAGCTTCCAAGCGCCCTCGGATTGCGGCGGGAATCTGAACGGAAGGCATGGTCTGATTCATTCTAAGAGACCAGAAGCTATCTCATGAATGCAGCCGAGAGAAGTTCAGGCTTCTACCTCAGGGGCTAAAGCCCACTATCTTTAGCGACTCTGCGGCACGGCTGAAGCCGTGCCCTGATACAAATCAAGCGAGCCGGGGTTTCATCGGCCAGCCTCTACACCTGCCGCAGCACCAACGCCGAGTTCTTCGAGCCGAAGGCGATGCAGTTGCACAGGGCGTGCTCGATGGCGGCCCTGCGGCCGGGCGAGGGGACGTAGTCGAGGTCGCATTCGGGGTCGGGCACGTCGAGGTTGATGGTGGGCGGAAGCTGGCCGTGGCGCATGGCCACCAGAGTCGCCGCAACGCCCGCCGCGCCACACGCGCCCTGGGGGTGGCCGATCTGCGACTTCAGCGCCGACATCGGCGTTCGGTGCGCGTTGCAATTGAGAGCCAGCTTGAGGGCGCGGGTCTCGATGCGGTCGTTGAGTTCGGTGGAGGTGCCGTGCAGGTTGACGTAGTCAACTTGCTGCGGGCCGATGCCGGCTTCCGTCATGGCGATTTGCATGGCTCGCGCCGGCTCCTCGCCGCATTCCTCCAGCCGCACGCGGTGGAATGCCTCGCAGGTAGAACCGTAACCCGCCACTTCGGCATGGATGCGTGCGCCACGCGCGCGGGCGTGTTCCAGATCCTCGAGCACGAACATCCATGCGCCCTCGGCGAGCACGAAGCCATCGCGATCAGCGGAGAACGGGCGCGAGCCGCGCTGGGGCTCGTGGTTCCAGGAGGTGGTGAGGATCTTCATCAGGGTGAAGCCCTTCATGATGCCGTAGGCCAGCGGGGCGTCGGCACCGCCCACCAGGAACATGGGCAGCACGCCGGCCTGGATCTGGCGATAGGCGTAGCCCAGCGCGTCGGTCGAAGACGTGCAGCCCGAGGTGACCACCTGGCTGGGGCCGCGAAAGCCGAAGCGCATGCTGATCTCGCTGGAGAGCGTCCCCATAGTCCCGCTGGGAATGCTGAAGATGCTGACCTGCTTGATTTTGCCTTCCAGCCACAAACGATACTGGGCTTCGGAGAAATCCTGGGGGCCGCCGCCCGTGCCCAGCAGCACGCCGATGGAGCGCTTCTCGTCGAGCGACATGCGGGCGGGATCGAGGTCCGCTTCCGCCAGGGCTTCCGCGGAAGCGGCCAGGGCGAGTGGCACGACGCGCGAAACGTGCTTGCGCTCGCGCGGCTCCACCCAGGCGGTCTCGTCGAAGTCGCGCACTTCGCCGGCGATGTGCACCGGGAGGCCGTCGGGCTCGAAGCGGGTGATGCGGCCCACGCCGCTGGCGCCTGCCAGGACGGCATCGCAGAAGGCATGGTTGCCGATGCCGTTGGGGCTCACCACGCCCATACCGGTGATGACCACGCGCCGCGCCATAGCCCTGGGATTGTAGATTGTCATGGGGCGGGGAAGGTTGCAGAGTGGGATAATTTCATTTGGCAAATTTGGAGATTTGGTGATTGGGTAATTCGCGATGCCTCTGGGCCTGTACGTTTCCGTGCCGTTCTGCAAGACGAAGTGCAGCTATTGCAACTTCGCCTCGGACGTGTTTTCAGGGGAGCGGTTTCGGGCCTACGTGCAGGGGGTGTGCGCCGAGATTGCGCGTGCGGAGCAGACGGCGGAGGAAATGGGCGGGCGCTTCGAGCGCGACGTGGACAGCATCTACTTCGGCGGGGGAACGCCGTCGCTGCTGCCGCCGGACTTGCTGGAGCACGTGTTCGATGCCGTCCGCAAGCACTTCGCCGTGGCGAGGGACGCGGAAATCACGGTGGAGTGCGCTCCAGGCACGCTCATGCCGGAGATGATCGGGGCGCTGGTGCGGCTGGGGGTCAACCGGGTGTCGCTGGGTGTGCAGTCGTTTGTGGATGGCGAGGCGGCCGCCGTCGGCAGGCGGCACACTCGGGCCATCGTGCTCGATGACATTGCCCGGCTGCGCGAAGCGGGCATCGCCAACCTGAATCTGGACCTGATCGCCGGGCTGCCGCACCAGACGGCGGAGAGCTGGCGGAGCTCGCTCGACGACGCCATCGCTACCGGCGTGCCGCACGTGAGCGTGTACATGCTGGAGGTGGATGAAGATTCGCGGCTGGGGCGCGAGCTGATCGCGGGCGGCACGCGCTACCACGCCCACTTTGTCCCGGATGAGGATGCGGTGGCCGACTTTTACACTTTGGCGTGCGAAGAGCTGGAGGGGGCCGGCATCCGCCAGTACGAGATTTCGAACTTCGCCCGAGCGGGCGCCGAGTCGCGCCACAACCTGAAGTACTGGACCCGGCAGCCGTATCTGGGCTTCGGCGTGGATGCGCACTCGATGCTGCCGGCTGGGCCCAGCCTGAGTGATGCGGGCGTGGACGCGATTCGCTTCAGAACGCCTTGGGATCTCGAGGAGTTCCTGAAGTGGGACGGGGAAGCCCCCTGCGACCTGATTTCGCGGAGCTCGGCGCTGGAGGAGACGTTCTTCCTGGGTCTGCGACTGAACTGTGGGGTGGAGCTGGCGGAAGCCGCGTCAAAGTTCGGCCAGGAGGAGGTGCAGGAGCTCGACGACAAGATTGCCGACCTGCTGCGGGACGGGCTGGTCCGGCTGCATCAGGGCAGCCTGTTCTTGACTCCCAGAGGGCGGCTGCTTTCGAACGAAGTATTCGAGCGCTTTGTCTCCATCGGCACGGTGGAGGACCTGCCCGACATCCTCGGCCTTGACCCGGACGATCCACGCCGGGCCCGGATCGCGGCCCGAGTCAAGGTCCAATAGCGGGCGCCGCGGCAAAAACGGGCGCTCGGCGCGTCGCATACGGTAAATTAGTGGTTTGGTCATGAAATCCAAGGCGGCACCAGTTGGTGCAGTGGCGGACGAACCCGCGCATCTGGCAGCCATCGACCTGCGCTCGGACACGGTGACGCAGCCGACGCCGGAGATGCGCCGCGCCATGGCCGAAGCCGAGGTCGGCGACGACGTTTACGGCGAAGACCCGACGGTGAACCGCTTGGAGCAGCGGGCGGCGGAGATCTTCCAGCGCGAGGCGGCCATCTTCGTGCCTTCGGGCACGATGGGCAACCAGATCGCCATCAAAGCGCACACCCGGCCGGGGCAGGAAGTGATCTGCGAGGAGCGCGCCCACATCCTGGACTACGAAATGGCGATGCTGGCGCATTTCTCCGGGTGCATCGCGCGGCCGGTGCGGGGCGAGGACGGAATCCTGAGCTGGGGTGAGATCGAGAAGCGCATCGCGCCACGCATCTACTACCGCGCACCCACAGGGCTGATCGCGCTGGAGAACACGCACAACATGGCCGGCGGCACCGTATATCCGCCGGAGGTGGCGGAGGAAATCTGCGACCGGGCGCACGAGCGCGGGCTGCCGGTGCATCTGGATGGCGCGCGCATCTTCAACGCAGCGGTGGCGCTGGGCCGCACCGTAGCCGAGTTGACCCGCAAGTTTGATTCGGTGATGTTCTGCCTGTCGAAGGGACTGGGAGCGCCGGTGGGCTCGCTGCTGGTGGGCAGCCGCAGCCTGATCGACCAGGCACGCAGCTATCGCAAGGCGCTGGGCGGCGGCATGCGGCAGGCGGGCGTGCTGGCCGCGGCCGGGCTGATCGCGCTCGAAGACGGCCCGCGCCACCTGGCCCGCGACCACGAGAACGCGCGCTTCCTGGCCGATGGGCTGGCGGGTGTACCGGGCATCCGTCTCGATGCATCGAAGGTAGTGACCAACATCGTGATTTTCGACATCAGCGGCACGGGCATGCACACTCCCCGCTTCACGGACATGCTGGCGGCGCGGGGCCTGCGCGCCAACGGCATCAGCCCGGAGCGCATGCGCTTCGTCACGCACCGGGACGTGGACCACGAGGACTGCGCCCGCGCCCTGGCAGCCGTTTCCGCCATCTGCAAGCACTGACATTTTTCATTCGAGAGAGGAACCGACCAACCAAGCATGGCGATTCGTCTGGAGCAATCCATTACGGCCAAGTGCCGTCCCGATCACGTCTGGAAGAAATTCGAGAACCTGGAGCAGTGGGCCTGGTGGAACCGCGTCGTGGGTCCGTGTAAATGGGTCAGCGGCCAGCCCTGGCAGAAGGGCAGCCGGTTCCGCATGGAGCTGGTGAAGCCGCGGGTCATGGCCGTCGAGTGCACGGTGCTGGAATGCGCGCCGCCGGGCAAAGTGGCCTGGACGGGCGGCGGATTCGGCTGGAAGGGCGAGCATTGGTTCAGCTTCGAAGCCCAGCCCGACGGCACGACACTGCTCAAGACGTGGGAGGACATTTCCGGTTTTGTCTCCATCTTCTTCGGGGACGGCATGAAGAAGAAGACCGTGGAGGCCTACGCCGCCTGGCTCGACGCCCTTAAGTTCGAGGCCGAGCGCATGGCGCGGGAGGAGCTGGCGCGCGCCTAGCCGTGGCGCGATACACTGTAGCTTCGCTGTTTCCGGGCGCTGGCGAAGGGAGCCCCATGCAGGTTGAGATTCGCCGCTGCTTCACCTGACTGGACATTCTCATGGAGGCGGGACGCCTCAAAGGGGAGATCCGGGAACGGCTGGGCATCACACCGCGCATGCGGTTCGCCGGCGTGGGCGTGCTGGAAGTGAAGGTGGGGGACGAAGTGGTCTTCTCCCGCCAGAAGGCGCGCCGTAATGCGCGGCCGGGCGAGGTCGCCGAGCTGGTGGAAGCCTCCATCCGCCGGGCCGGCATGCCGTACAGGGCCCCCCGGGACCGGTCCGAAGGAAACGATTGAGCGCGCCGGGGATCGCGCGCGCCAGGAGCGCCACGTGGATTTTCGTCTGACGGAAGAGCAGCATCAACTGCGCCGCAACGTGCGCGAGTTTGCCGAGCGCGAGATCCGCCCGCACGTGATGGAGTGGGACGAGAAATGCGAATTCCCGCTGGGCGTCCTGAAGGAACTGGGCAAGCTGGGGCTGATGGGCGTCATCTTTCCGCCCGACTACGGCGGCGCCGGCATGGGCTACGTGGAGTACGTCATCGCCATCGAAGAGCTTTCGCGCGTGGATGGCTCGGTGGGCATCATCGTGGCGGCGCACACTTCGCTGTGCAGCAACCACATCTGGATTGCCGGCTCGGAAGAGCAGAAGCGCAAGTACCTGCCCAAGCTGGCCAGCGGCGAGTGGATCGGGGCCTGGGGACTGACCGAGCCCGGTTCCGGCTCCGACGCCGGCAGCGCCCGCATGTCCGCCGCCCGCACCAAGAAGGGCTGGGTGCTGAACGGCAACAAGACCTTTACCACGAACGGCAGCTATGCCGACGTGGTGGTAGTCATCGCCGTGACCGACAAGGCGGCGCACACGCACGGCCTTTCCGCCTTCCTGGTAGAGAAGGGGACGCCGGGCTTCCGCCCCGGAAAGAAGGAGAACAAGCTCGGCCTGCGCGCTTCCGACACTTCCGAACTCATCTTCGAAGATTGCGTCATTCCGCATGAGAACCTGCTGGGCAAGGAAGGCGACGGCTTCATCGACGCCATGCGGGTGCTGGACGGCGGACGCATCTCGATTGCCGCGCTCGGCCTGGGTATGGCCCAGGGCGCCTTCGAGGCCTCGCTGCGCTACTCGCAGGAGCGCCGCCAGTTTGGCCGCGCCATCTGCGAGTTCCAGGCCATCCAGTGGAAGCTTGCCGACATGGCCACGGAAATCGACGCCGCGCGCCTGCTCACCATGCGCGCCGCTACGCTGAAGGACAACGGCGAGAAGACCACCATGGAATCGTCCATGGCCAAGCTCTACACCAGCGAAGTGGCGGTGCGCTGCGCCAACGAGTGCGTGCAGATCCACGGCGGCTACGGCTTCATCAAGGACTACCCGGCGGAGAAGTTCTACCGGGACGTCAAGCTGTGCACCATCGGCGAAGGCACCAGCGAGATCCAGCGCCTGGTCATCGCCCGGCAACTGCTGAAGGACTAGCGAAAGTCCGCCACGACAGAAAGGGATTTCATGGGCCTTCCGAGAATTCTTCCTTCTTGGCGCAGGGCCGCAGCCGGCCTCCTGGGTCTCGCTCTCGCCCTGCCTGTAACCGCCCAGCAGGCTCCGGAAGCCGCGCCCGCCCGTAAGCAAGCTCCGTGGGTGGCGCGCTCGGATGAGAACACCAGACTCCTGCTGGACGTCGAGGCCCGATTCTCTCCGGAAAGCGCGGCGCAACAGGGCGTGGAGGGTGTGGATGAGAACATCATCGACCGCACGCCCGGCTTCGAAGAGCGCATCCGCAAGGCCACCGCAGAGGCTGTGGACGTATTGAAGGCCCGTCTGGCTGCGGAAAAGGACCCCCTGGTCCGCCAGGACCTGGAGATCCTCATCAAGGCAGGGGAAGAATCCATCCAGGGCTCGCTGCTGGAGGAGAAGTACGAGGTTCCGTATCTCAATCTTGCGCGGCTGTTCTTTTATTCGAGCCGAGCCCTGCTGGACGACCAGATCGCCGAGCAACGCCGTCCCGCAGCGCTGGTCCGTCTGCGCAAGTACACCGGCATGGCGCCGGGCTACAAGCCTCTGACGGAACTGGCCATGGCCCTCACGCGGGAGCGCATGAAGAACCCGGCACTGTTGATGCCGGTGAAGTCGGAACTGGAAAAAGACCTGGGGAACAGCGACTATTTCGTCGAGGGCATCGGGCAGCTCTTCGAGCGGTATCAGATCGCAGGCTACCAGGAACCGTACGCCAAGCTGGAGGAACAGCTCGCCGCCTACGACGAGTTCCTGCGCAAGGAAGTCCTGCCTAAAGCGCGCATTGACTTCCGCCTGCCGCCGGAGCTCTACGCCTTCAACCTGCGGCAGTACGGAGTGGACATTCCTCCCGGCGAGCTGGCCGAGCGCGCGCATCAGGCCTTCCGTGAGATCCGCCTGGAGATGCAGAAGATCGCGCCCGAAGTCGCCCGCCTGCGCGGCTGGGACGGACTCACGGACTACCGCGACGTGATCCGCAAGCTGAAGAAGGAACAACTGATCGGCGAAGCCATCCTGCCGCACTACCGCGATCGATTGGGGCAGATCGAAGAGATCGTCCGTCGCCAGAAGCTGGTCACGCTTCCGGAGCGGGAGGCGCGCATCCGTTTGGCCTCGGCCGCCGAGAGCGCGGGCCTGCCCGCGCCCAACATGCGTCCGCCGCGCCTGCTGGGGAACACGGGCGAGATGGGCGAGTTCATCCTGCCGCTGAACGTGCCGGCGCCTCCCGGCTCCAGGGAAGCCACCCAGCGCATGGACGACTTCACCCACGAGGCGGCTTCCTGGTCGCTGGTGGCGCACGAAGCCCGGCCGGGCCACGAGATGCAGTTCGCCGCCATGGTCGAGAAAGGGGTTTCCACGGCGCGCGTCATCTACGCCTTCAACAGCACCAACGTCGAAGGCTGGGGACTGTACTCGGAGGCCATCATCAAGCCCTACATGCCGCTGGAGGGACAGCTCTGCTCGCTGCAGTTCCGCCTGCAGCGTGCAGCCCGCGCCTTCCTCGACCCCGAGCTGCAGATGGGCAAGGTCACGCCGCAGCAGGCGCACGACGTGCTGACCACGGAAGTGGTCCTCTCCGAGGCCATGGCCAACCAGGAAGTGGAGCGCTATACGTTCCGCGCTCCCGGGCAGGCGACCTCGTATTTCTACGGCTACACCCGCCTGGTGGACCTGCGCCACGAATTGGAAGGGAAGCTGGGAACGAGGTTCGACCAGCAGAAGTTCCACGACTTCATCCTCTCCCAGGGCCTGTTGCCGCCCGACCTGTTGCGCAAGGCCGTGCTGGCCGAGTTCGCCGGTATTGGTGCCACGACAACGGGGAACTAGCTTGAAGTTGAGCGCTCGAATCGCAGCAGTGCGACGCAGAATACGACGATTGGAACAGGATTGTTCTCTGCTCCTGCAAAGAGTCAGCGACCTAAAGCCCGAGCAGAAGCAACTCGCAATCCAACAATTCAACGCCACACAGGACAAGGAGCGTTCCAATCTGCAGAAGCTGCTTTCAGACCTGCCACCAGCCACCTGAGACCTGACACCTGAGACCTGACCCGGTACACTAGGCGCTTCCGGCGTGTCCCAGCCGATCCAAACCTGGGTGGAGCGAATCCGGGCGGGCGATCCCCGCGCCATTGCCCGCGCCATCTCTGCGGTCGAAGATAGCTCTCCGGAAGCGCGACCGCTGCTCAAGGCGCTGTTTCCGCTCAGCCGGGGCGCGCGCGTGTTGGGCATGACGGGTGCGCCGGGCTCGGGCAAGAGCACGCTGGTGGACCAACTGGCGCGCCACTACCGCAGCCAGGGCCGCACCATCGGCATCATCGCCGTCGACCCGACCAGTCCGTACACCGGCGGCGCCATTCTGGGCGACCGCATCCGCATGCAGTCGCATCACGCCGACACGGGCATCTACATTCGCAGCATGGCCACCCGCGGCTTTCTCGGCGGGCTGGCGCGCGCCACCGC